>JAHOYS010000259.1 GCA_019038815.1 Desulfobacterales bacterium
GCCCTTAAAATTGCGTGCACCCTGAGCGACAATAATATATATTGCGGTACAAAGTAAATAATTTTTCAAAAACAAAAATGAGAAGCCATGAAAATACGACTAATTGAAGAAAAATGTACAAAATGCATGTTATGCGTAAAAGACTGTGTTTCTGCAGTATGGAGAAATATAGACGGTATTCCAAAAATAGCTGCACCTGATGATTGCAACCGATGTAGTCATTGCCTTGCCGTGTGCCCTCATGGGGCTATCGAGCATGACGGTCTTGATCACATGCAAATAAAAAAAACTGACATTGATCTTATTAATCCGGAAGTTTATAAAACCATAGCCAGGGGAAGAAGAAGTGTGAGGCGGTATAAAGACAAACATGTTCCAGATGAATTAATTGAAAAAGTAATCAGTCTTGTAAACCATGCACCCACTGCAACTAATTCTCAAAATGTTAAATATCTGGTGATTTCCGATAAAAAAATCTTAAGTAAAATTTCAAAGGCAATTTTTGTTTTCAGCACAAAGATTTTTTATTTTACGCAAAAATTTCCCGGCAATCTCATATATAAAATAATAAAACTGTTTCCGGCATCAGATACCATCACAAGGTATATAGAGCCAATGCAGTATTATATCGATGAAACCAAAAAAGGCAGAGACTTTATCCTTCATAATGCACCTGTTTTAATTTTAGTGCATGCCCCGAAAAAAGCTGTCTTTTCTAACGAAAACTGCAATATTTCAGCAACTAATATAATGAATTATGCATATTCATTAGGGCTTGGAACCTGCTATATCGGTTTTTTGAATCTGTCGTTAAAGTACAGCAAAAAATTGCGTGATCTTATTAAACTGCCCAGGGGTCGTATGGTTTATGCATGCATTATTACAGGATATCCTGCATATAAACACGCCAATACCGCATCAAGAAAAAAACCTGCGATAAAGTGGGTTCGGTAAGGTTTCATCACGAATTTATTGAAAAGAATCAGAAGCTAATAGGATTGTTTTTTCCGTTCTCGATCAAGGTCACGTTTCATATCTTTTTGTTTTATGCTTTCTCTTTTATCATATAGTTTTTTGCCCCTGCCAAGACCGATCTGAACCTTGATTTTATCGTTTTTAAAGTAAATTTTCAGGGGCACAAGTGAATACCCTTTTTCTTTAATTTTACTCCAAAGTTTTTTAATCTCATATCTATGAAGCAGAAGCTTCCTTGTTCTCAATGATTCATGATTGCTGTTGTAGGCATATTTGTATGGTGAAATATGCAATTGCCTTAAAAAAATCTCCCCGTTTTTTATATCTGCATAAGCATCTTGAAAACTGACTCTTCCTTCCCGGATCGCCTTGACTTCAGTTCCGACAAGAACAATCCCTGCTTCATATTCTGATTCAATAGCGTAGTTATGCCGGGCTTTTTTATTGGTTGCAATGATTTTAATATATTCTGAGTTCATTAATTATTCAGCCAGTTTATCAAAAGGAAATATTTCTTTATATTCTTCTAAAGCAAAATCAGAAATTTCTTGAACACTGCTTAAAGTCATGATTTTTTTTACAATTTTTTTTGCTTTTTTGGTATCGAGATTACGGATCAGTTTTTTAACTTCCGGAATGGAAGCTGAATTCATGGAAAAATCAGTTAATCCCATACCGACAAGAACAGGAATATTCATTGGATCTCCAGCCATTTCGCCGCACATGACAAGATCAATCCCTTTTTTCTTTGCTGCATCATAGGTCATTTTTATCATTTTCAGTACTGCCGGGTTGAGTGCCTGATAAAGGTGGGCTACCCGCCTGTTCTGCCTGTCAATCGCCATGGAATATTGAATCAGATCATTGGTTCCAATACTGAAAAAATCCACGTGGTCTGCAAGGTGTTCGGCCACCATTACAGCAGATGGAACTTCAATCATTACACCCAGAGGGATATCCTTATTAAAAATTTTATCTTCATGTTCAAGTTCAAGAATCGCCTTGTTCATTACCTGTTTGACCTGAATAATTTCTTCAATACAGGAAATCATGGGAATCAACAGCTTGATATTTCCAAAGGCAGCCACCCTTAAAATTGCTTTCAACTGTGTAATAAAAATATCTTCATTTTCAAGGCAGAACCTTACTGCTCTTAATCCTAAAGAAGGGTTAGCCTCTTCATGGGTCTTTAAATATGGATTAACCTTATCTCCATTAATATCAAGTGTCCTTATGGTAACACTCTGTGGAGTCATGAGTTCCACAAGTTCTTTGTATTTAGATAAAAGCTCATCCTCGGTCGGGAACCTTTTTAAATCAAGGTATAAAAATTCCGTTCTGAAAAGACCGATATCCGTGGCCCCATAATCTTTGGCTGCAACGACTTCTTCCACAAGTTCAATGTTGGCCATAAGATTTAAGTGAATTCCGTCTTTTGTAATAGCCGGCAGATGGCTTTCTCTTTCCAAACCGGCTCTGTATTCTTCGAATCTTGCCATACGATCTTCATACTTGAAGAGTGTATCTTCCTCAGGATTGATGATCAGTGTCCCAGAGGAACCATCGACAATTAAAATATCATCATTTCTAACACTGGCCGTTGCCAGACCCAGTCCTAAAACAGAAGGAATTCTTAATGATTTTGCAATAATACTTGTATGGGAATCTTTCCCTCCGCGGTCAGTAACAAACCCTTTTATCCTCTCAAGCTGTATCTGGCTGGCATCAGCAGGCGACAAATCATGAGCCACAATGATTACACGTTTATTTATATCTGAAATCTTAATATCCTGGGCACCAACAAGATATGACATGATTTTGTCTGACACCTGAACAATATCATTAACCCTGGCCTGCAGATATGTATCATCAATCTGCTGAAACATGGTTTTGACTTCTCTTGATACTTTTCTCAATGCCCATTCAGCATTGACTTTTTCCTCGGAAATAGTGTCAATTGTCTTGCCATACAGCATTTTATCCTTAAAAAGCACCATATGTGTCTCAAGAATATTTAAATTTTCACCCAGGTCTTTATCAAGGGAATCAATTACTTTGGCATGATCATTTTTTGCCTTTAAAACCGCTTGTTTGAATCGGTCAATTTCTTTTGGTACCAGAGCATCATTGACTGGATACCGCTTGATAAGATTGACGCCTTCTCTATCAACAATATATGCTTTGCCGATACAAATACCGGGTGAACCGCTGATCCCATTGATAGTTATCTGTCCTGATTTTGAAATATTCATCTTTATATTTCTCCAAATCCAGCTTCAAAAAAGTCAGCTATCTGATCAAGAATCACAATATCTTCCTGATTTTCAATTTCAATCACAATCTTTGTTCCTTTTACAGCACACAAAGTCAGTATATCGATGATACTTGCTGCATCAACTTTAATTGAATTCGCACAAAGCCATACGTCAGAATGAGCTGTCTCAGCTATTTGTGCGATTTTGGATGCCGGTCTTGCGTGCATTCCAAGTGCATTTTTAACCGATGTTCTGCGAGCAATTATTCCACTGTTTTTCAATCTTATTCTTTCTTTTAAAATTTTTTCTTTCCTTTATATCTTTCCTTAAAAAATGTCAATGTAGGAGACGGCTTATAATTGACTGTTATATTTTTGTATGATAGGCCTTTGTTTTACCGGATAAAATAACACATATTGGTTTATTTTACCATATTCTGTCCATCACACGGATATAAAGATAAGAAAATTATTGGAAGAAGCAATATGGAAAAACATATAAGTAACGGAAAATATCCTATTAATGATTTTAAACCGGGGGAGTCCTGGCGGTTGTTTAAAATCATGGGAGAGTTTGTCGAAGGAATTGATGCGTTACACAATCTTGGTCCTGCCGTATCTATTTTTGGATCTGCGAGAACCGGTTGCGAACACCCTTATTATAAAAAATGCGAAAACCTTGCAGCATTATTTGCCCAAAAAGGATATTCAATTATTACCGGTGGTGGTGGCGGAATTATGGAGGCTGCCAATAAGGGCGCAGCTGCAGGCGGTGCAGGTTCTGTCGGATTAAACATTACACTGCCATTTGAACAAAAGCCGAATACTTATGCAGACACGCAAATAGAATTTAAATATTTTTTTGTTCGAAAAGTCATGTTTTTAAAATATGCTCAGGCCTTCATTATTATGCCGGGAGGTTTTGGAACCCTTGATGAGCTGTTTGAAACAATTACATTGATTCAAACACAACGAATCCGGAAAGTGCCTGTTATTCTTGTAGGCAAAGACTACTGGAAAGGCATGGTCCAATGGGTGAAAGATAAATTTTTAGAAGAAAAAATGATTTCCAAAAAAGATCTTACTCTTTTTCATCTTTTAGATGATCCTGAAGAAATTGTCAGGGTGGTAGTTGATTTTAATGAAAACCGATAAAAAAATTATTTTGCAACATATTCTGAAAAACAAAAGGCATTTTTCATTTCATCTTTAATATTATAATTTTCCCCGTTTTTACATTTATGAATAAAAATGATATAGGGGTATGTTTAAAATCTTTGCAGTTAATTAACGTTTATGTCACAACAGAATAATTTATGAAATTATTTGAGCCAAACAACAAA
The DNA here is from genome assembly GCA_019038815.1 of Desulfobacterales bacterium. Classification (GTDB taxonomy): domain Bacteria; phylum Desulfobacterota; class Desulfobacteria; order Desulfobacterales; family Desulfobacteraceae; genus Desulfobacula. The sequence continues at coordinate 4,573 of JAHOYS010000259.1, forward strand.
AATAAAAACTCAGCCAATGCATACAATGCAGAATCAATCGAGGTTTTAAAAGGCCTTGATCCGGTCAAAAGAAGACCCGGGATGTATACAGACACTTCAAGCCCGGATCACATGGCATTTGAAGTCATTGACAACAGCGTTGACGAAGCGATTGCAGGTTATGCGACTCAAATTGATGTTGTATTAAAGCGGGATCAGTCTATTGTTGTTTCGGATAATGGGCGCGGAATGCCGGTAGATATCCATCCTGAAGAAAAAATATCTGGTGTGGAATTGATTATGTCAAAACTTCATGCAGGTGCCAAATTTTCCAATAAAGACTATAGTTATTCAGGAGGGTTGCATGGTGTAGGTGTTTCTGTGGTCAATGCATTGTCTTCCCGGTTGACAATTCATATTAAACGTGACGGGCAAAAATACCGTATCAGCTTTGAAAACGGGTTCAAAATCGAAGAGCTTACAATTACAAAAAAAATTAAAAAAAAAGAATCCGGCACATCTGTTCAATTTTATCCTGACGGTTCTTATTTTGACACACCATTGTTTTCAAAAAAAGCATTGAAATCTGCTTTAAAATCAAAAGCAGTTCTCTGCAAAGGGCTTGTCACTTCTTTTTATGATGAAACTTCCAAAGAAAAAATCATATGGAAATATGATCAAGGAATAGATGCCTATCTGGACGAATATTTAACACAGAAACAATGTATTTTCCCCTCTCCTTTTGCAGGAGAGCTTCAAGGTGAGGATATCCATCTTGTCTGGGCAGTCAACTGGACTCTGGAATCAGGATCGAATCCTGAAGAAAGCTATGTAAATCTTATTCCTACAAAATTAGGCGGAACCCACGTCAATGGATTTAGATCAGGACTGTTGGAATCGGTCAGGGAATTCTGCAAGTTTAGAAATCTTTTACCAAAGGGTTTATATCTTGCTCCGGAAGATATCTGGGACAAGGTTGGCTATATCCTTTCTGTCAAGCTTTCCGATGCCCAGTTTTCCGGACAGACAAAAGAAAGGCTTTCTTCTCGTCATTGTGCAAATCTTGTAAATATCCAGGTGAGGGATGCATTCAGTTTATGGTTGAACCAGCATATCGAGGAGGGTGAAAAGCTAGCCGCTTTTGCCATTGAAAATGCAAAAAACCGTATAAAAAAATCCAAAAAAATTGCCAAAAAAAGAACATCAAACGGTATCACTCTTCCTGCTAAATTATCTGACTGTTCAAGTGTTGATCAAAACAAAAGGGAAATATTTTTTGTCGAGGGAGATTCTGCAGGCGGCTCTGCCAAACAGGCAAGAGACAGGCGTTTCCAGGCTATTATGCCTTTGCGCGGCAAAATTTTAAACACATGGGATCTTGAGTCTTCTATTATTAATGAATCCAGAGAAATCAGGGATATTTCCCAGGTTTTAGGCGTTTTGCCGGGATCAGATGACATTTCTAAACTCAGGTATAATAAAATATGTGTTTTAGCTGATGCTGATTCTGACGGGCTGCATATTGCAACATTGCTGTGTGCATTGTTTTTAAAACATTTCCCCCAGATTGTAAAAAACGGGCATGTATTTATTGCCATGCCGCCGCTATACAGAATAGACGTTGGCAAAGAAATTTTTTACGCATTGGATGATCCGGAAAAAAATAATATTATAAAAAGAATAAAACGGCGCAAAAAACACGGCAAGATAAATATTCAAAGATTTAAGGGGCTTGGCGAGATGAATCCGGCACAGCTTAAGGAGACAACCATATCACCGGATTCAAGACGACTTGTCCAGTTGTCTGTAAGCAATAATTGCGAAGAATCAATAAAAGAAGTCTATGAGATCATGGATATGCTCCTGGGGAAAAAAAGAGCAAAAGACAGAAAAATCTGGATAGAATCCAAAGGCAGCATAAAAGAGATTGAGCAATGAAAGAAACCCTTTCTTTAGAGATTGAAGATTATGAAAAAATACCTTTTCAGGATTTTGCTGAAAAAGCGTATTTAAACTATTCCATGTACGTTATTTTAGATCGTGCCCTGCCCCATATCAGCGACGGGTTAAAACCGGTCCAGAGAAGAATTGTTTACGCCATGAGCCAACTGGGCTTATCAGCTGCGGCAAAATTTAAAAAATCAGCAAGAACAGTAGGTGATGTACTGGGTAAGTTCCATCCTCACGGTGATACGGCCTGTTATGAAGCTATGGTTCTTCTGGCACAGCCTTTTTCTTTGAGATATCCCCTGGTTCAGGGCCAGGGAAACTGGGGTGATCCCAATGATCCGAAATCTTTTGCAGCCATGAGGTATACGGAATCAAAATTATCACAATATGCTCAAATTTTTCTTCAGGAACTTGATCTGGGAACCGTAGAATGGGCACCCAATTTTGATGGTACCTTAAGCGAGCCCGTTATTCTTCCGGCACGGCTGCCAAATATTTTATTGAATGGCTCGACCGGGATTGCCGTTGGTATGGCTACCAGTATTCTGCCCCATAATCTGCGCGAAGTTTCAAAGGCTTTGATTCATTTAATAGATAATGAAGATGCAAACCTTGATAAAATCTGCAGATTTATTAAAGGCCCTGACTTCCCGACAGATGCGGAAATCATAACTCCTGTATCTGAAATAAAAAAAATCTATCAAACAGGTGCCGGCAGGATAAAGATGCGGGCTAAATTCCATATAGAAGATTCGGAAATAATTTTTACGGCTCTCCCCCATCATGCCTCCACGGAAAAAATCTATGAGCAGATAGCCGCCCAGATGGAAGCTAAAAAACTTCCTATGGTCAATGATATAAGAGACGAGTCAGATCATGAAGAGCCGACACGCCTGGTTGTGATCCCAAGATCAAACAGGGTTGATCTCAATGCATTAACCGATCATCTGTTTGCAACCACAGATCTTGAAAAATCATACTCGTTGAACATGAATATGATTGGAATTAATGGCAGACCCCAGGTAAAAAATTTATTGAAGATTCTGACAGAATGGCTTGAATTCAGAGCGGATACTGTAAGAAAAAAATTAAAATTCCGGTTAGAGAAAATTTTAAACCGTCTTCATATATTAGAAGGTTTCCTTGTTGCATTTCTTAATTTAGATGATGTGATTAAAATTGTCAGAGCATCAGACAATCCCAAAAAGGATCTAATCAAAACCTTTTCATTAACCGAACTTCAAGCTGCTGCAATTCTGGAAATCAGACTGCGTCAACTTGCCAAATTAGAAGAAATCAAAATAAAATCTGAATTAAAAGATCTGGAGTCACAAAAAAAACAACTCAAAAAAATTCTTGGTGATGAAAAGACATTTAAAGAATATATAAAAGATGAAATAAAATCTGATGCTAGAAAATATGGTGATAAACGGCGATCACCCATAAAAAAACGAAAAGAAGCAGAAAAATTCTCGGTTACTGATGTTATAGATATTACACCTGTAACCATTATACTGTCAAAAAACGGCTGGATTCGCTCTGCCAAAGGCCATGAGATTAACCCGGAAGCAGTTAAGTTTAAATCCGGAGATTCTTTTATGGGCTATTTAAGGACAAAAAGCGACAAACCTATTATCTTCCTGGATAATACCGGCAGAAGCTATATGCTGTTTTCTCATTTGCTTCCCTCTGCAAGGGGCAATGGAGAACCCTTAACAGGTCATTTGTCTATTCAACCAAATGCTTTTATCAAATTCATGCTGTCAGGAGAATCTGAAAATCATTTCCTGGTCGGTTCAGACAGCGGATATGGATTTATTATCAAATTTTCCGATTTTTTAACCAATTTTAAAAATGGCAAAGCTGTCATTACTTTAAAACCAGATCATCAATTATTACATCCTGACAAAGTTATTGACTTGAAAAAAGACACCATTGCTGCTGTCACCTCTACAGGCAGGCTCTTGATATTTTCTTTGGATCAGCTGCCAAATTTAAAAAAAGGCCAGGGGAACAAAATTATTTCCATCCCTAAAAAAGAATTGAGTTTGAAAAATCCAGGAAAGCTTAAGTTCCTAAAAATATTGCCATTAAACTCTATTCTTGTTATACATTCCGGCAGGCACTTTCTTAAATTGAACCCTGGAAATCAAATGAATTATACGGGGATGAGAGGTCATAGAGGGAAAAAGCTTCCCCGTGGATATCAAAAAGTTGATAAAGTGGAAGTTGTGCCACTTAAACCTTATACTGATAAAAAATGAAAAAATTTTATTTTAATCATTTTATTTTAATTAACCTCATCTGGTTATTGTTGTTTTTTGTTTTTTTATCTGTGTTGATCCACAATAAGAAAATCGGCTCTGATCTAAGCAGTATAGAAAGAATCAAAAAAAACGGGGTATTGAGGCTGATCACCAATAATTCCATTAACACCTATTATTACTATAACGGACAACCCACTGGATTTGAATATGATCTTGCCAGGGAATTTGCCGATTTTCTCAATGTTGATCTTGATATTGTTACTCCTGGCTGGAACAATATGTTTTCTTATCTTGAACAGGGAAAAGGTGATTTTATTGCATCAGGGCTTACCATAACAAAAGACAGACTCGAAAAAGTCAATTTTTCAATTCCCTATATGTCTATTCAACAGCGTGTTGTCCATCATAAACTGATTTTCGGACCTAAAAACATTGAAGATCTGACCTTTCGAACCCTGCATGTCCGTCGTGGGACATCTTATCAGTCGCGGCTTGAAGAAATCAAGAAATCTGGTGTTAATTTTAATTATATCCTTCATGACAATACTCCGACAAAAGAATTGATCCGCATGGTCCATGACAGGGAAATAAAATTTACCATTGCTGACAACAACATTGCTTATTTGAATCAAAGATATTATCCGGACATCCGGATTGGAATTCCCCTCCAGGAAAAAGAATCCCTTGCATGGGCAGTCAAGAAAAATGATTCAAAAATGCTGGAACAGGTTAATAAGTTTTTTCTCTATGCAAAGGAAACAGGCCTGTTAAAACAAATTTTAAATAAATATTATTCTAATATTGAAGATACAGATCCGTTTGATCTGAAAAGATTTCATCAAAGAATCGAAACAAGACTGCCAAAATATAAAAAACTGATTATTGAAGAATCCATAAAATATGGTTTTGACTGGAAACTTGTAGCAGCCGTTGTTTACCAGGAATCCCATTTTAATCCCAATGCAAAAAGCTTTACAAACGTCAGGGGATTAATGCAGGTCACAACTGCTACAGCAGAAGAGATGGGTATTGAGAATCATCTTAACCCGTCACAAAGTATAAAAGCCGGCATAAAATATCTTGATAAAATGGTTAAAAAATTTGATTATTTTGAAGATGAGTATGAGAGGATACTGTTTGCTTTGGCCAGTTATAATGTCGGTTATGGCCATGTAATTGATGCAATGCGGATAGCTGTTGATATGGGGTTGGATGAAATCAAATGGCAAAATTTAAAAACAACCCTGCCGTTATTGTCAAAATCTAAATACTATAAAAAAACCAAATATGGATATGCCAGAGGCTGGGAACCGGTACAATATGTTGAACGTATACTTACCTATTATGACATACTCAAACAAAAAAAACATTAAAGAGACAAAGTAATGACAAGAAAAATTTTGATCAATGCGCTGGATCCCGATGAAAACAGGATAGCCGCACTTAAAGATAACAAGCTCGAACAATTTCACATTGAAACAACTGCAAAACAGGTAACACAAGGTAATATCTATAAAGGTATTGTCACAAGGGTTGAACCAAGTCTTCAGGCGGTCTTTGTGGATTATGGCGCCCCTAAAAATGGTTTTCTTCAAAAAAATGAAATTCACAAAGATTACTTTCAGGACGTTGAATCCGGCGGAAAGGCACTGTTTAATTTAATCAAGAAAGGCCAGGAACTCATCGTTCAAGTGACAAAGGACCCTATTAGTCAAAAAGGGGCCATGCTGACAACATTTATATCTCTGCCCGGAAGACTGTCTGTTTTAATGCCGGGAAATTCCACCAAGGGAGTCTCTCGGAAAATCAGTGATGAGGATGAAAGGAAAAGACTTGTCACTATTATAAAAAACATGAAAGTTCCTGACGGATTTGGTATGATTGTCAGAACTGCCGGCAAAAATTCTACTAAAACCATGTTAAGTGCTGATCTGAGATACCTGATGCGAGTATGGAAAAATATTGACCAGCAGGCCGTCAAAAAGGCCGCTCCTTCTTTATTGTACAAAGAGCAGACTCTTGCCGTAAGATCTTTAAGGGATTATTTTACATCGGATGTTAAAGAGATTCTTATTGACAGCCCTGAAATTTTTAAAGAAGTGCGGGATTTCATTGGTGTTATAGCCCCGAAACAAAAAAAGATAGTCAAACAATTCAAGGGTGAAAAACCCATATTCACCAAATATCAACTTGAAGATCAGATCGCCTCTATTTACAAAAAATCAGTTTCCCTTAAATCCGGCGGATTTCTTGTAGTGGAACAGACAGAAGCCCTGGTCTCAATTGATGTAAATTCAGGAAAATCCACTAAAAAGAAAAATATTGAAGAGACTGCCTTTCATACCAATATAGAAGCCTGCGAGGAAGTCGCACGACAATTGAGGCTGCGTGATATGGGTGGTTTGATTGTAGTTGATTTTATAGACATGAAAGACCGCCGGCATAAAGCTGAAATAACGAAAACACTGAAAAAACATTTAAAATCCGATAAGGCCAAAACAAAAGTCGGGGGAATAACAAAATTCGGGTTACTGGAAATGTCACGGCAGCGGATCCGGCATTCAATCACCTTTGGAAGCTACGAGGCTTGCAGGTATTGTAATGGCAGAGGACAAATTCCTTCCGTAGAAACCCAGGGGCTTGCCTTCTTAAGACGGTTGAATTTAAAGACATTAAAAGCTGAAGTTACGGAAGCAACGGGGTTTGTACCCACTGTGGTTGCAAGTTATCTGTTAAACAAAAAAAGAGATGAATTGACTGAAATTGAATCAAAGAAAAAGGTTTCAATTACGATTGAGGGTGATCCAAATATGGTTTCCGGAGAAAGCAATATTGTTGTAATAACTAACAACTAATTGAAGCCCTTCCTTGACATAAACTGTTCTATCGTGTATCTGAAACAATTTCAAACTCAATAAAAAAAGAGAACTTATGCTTCTGGGGAAAGATAAAAACAAAAGACTGGTAATAATAGCAGTAGTTTTATTTGGGATAATTTTTTTTACCATCCAGTATTTCAGTAAAGCCCGGGAAAAAAACCTGCCGGTATCAAAGACTGAAACCGTTATACCTCAAAACACCGGTGATAATGCAAAGAACATTATTGTTGAAGAGGACGGAACTGTTCAGGTTCAGGGTGATATTATCGTTATGCCGACCATTGATTATAAAGATCTTGAAAAAAACAAAAAACTCAAAGAACTTATGGAGTCACGCAAAGAAAGCTTAGGAATCAAAGAAAGCCTTGACATGATTGTTCGTTCGGATGAAAGCTTTAAAATTGGTGATATCCACATCTCCATGAGAGATATCCTGGAAAAGGCATTTATTAAAAAAGGAGGAGTCTTTGAAGAAAAAATTGAGGACTCAGGAGCTGTTCGACCTCAGAAAATAAAAGAGTACGGGATTTATGTGGTTACTTCGGGTGATAATATATGGAATATTCATTTTAATATTTTAAAAGATTTTTATGGAAATAAAGGAATAAATGTTTCATCAGAGGCAGACGAACCTGTTAATCAGGGGATGAGTTCCGGTATCGGGAAAATTTTAAAATTTTCCGAAACCATGGTAATCATATACAATCTTATTGAAAAAAAAGTAGGCTCTGACATTGATCTGTTAGACCCGTTAAGTAAGGTTGTGGTTTACAATATGGATGAGGTGTTTTCACTTCTCCAGGAAATTAACTATGAAAACATAGACAGAATCCAGTTCGATGGAAAAACCATCTGGATTCCGGCTAAAAAATTATAAGTTTATATTTTATTTATTCTAAGGAGGATTTATTTTGATTAGCACAGCGTATGCAATGGGACAAAGTGGCGGGGCAGGAGCCGGTGGAATAGCAGGTTTTTTACCCATTATTATTTTATTTGCAATTTTTTATTTTCTTTTGATCAGACCCCAGCAGAAAAAAGCCAAGGAACACAGAGAAATGATCGCTAATTTAAAAAAAGGAATTAGAATCGTTACGTCTGGCGGCATCTATGGAACCATTCAGAGCCTGGATGATACAACCATCGGTCTTGAAATAGCTGAAAAGATAAAAATAAAAATTTCCCGGGGAAATGTTGCAGCCGTAATCTCTGATGCTGGAGCTGTCCAGAAAGAAGATAAAAAGAAAAATTAAATCCATTAGGAGTAATTAGATTGAAATCGTTTACCTTTAAAACTGTAGCAATTACAGGTGTTATCCTGGCAGCCATTGTCTGGTTGCTTCCAACATTCTTTAATTGCTGGCCCCATAAAAAAATCAATTTAGGGTTGGATCTTCAGGGAGGAATGCATCTTGTTCTTGAAGTTCAAAATATCAAAGCAGTTGAAGTCGAGCTGGAAAGGACCATACAAGAGATTAAAAAACAGCTTAGAAAAGAAAATATAAAACATCTTGGTATTTCTCGTCTTAATGATAATTCCATCCTTGCAAAACTTCAAAGTGGTGAAAACAAATCAGGATTCGAGACTGTTCTTTCCAAAAATTTTGAAAATCTCATTACCCAAAAACCTCACACTGATAATAATATCATCACATACAAATTAGCCCTGCCGGAAAACGAGACTGAAAACATTAAAAAAATGGCAACTGAACAGGCGCTGGAAACTATCCGGAACAGGATTGATGAGTTTGGTGTAAGTGAGCCTGATATCAGGATACAGGGTGGGAACAGAATCCTTATACAGCTTCCTGGTATCAAGGATCCTGAAAGGGCAAAAGGCCTGATTGGGAAAACAGCTCAATTGACATTTCGACTCGTTGATGATGACGCTGATGTTAATTCAGCTATAAACGGAACACCTCCTGTCGGTGCTGAGATACTCTATCAAAATAAATATAATTCAACATCAGGTACTTCAACTAAAATTCCCTTTTTGATCAAAAAAAGAGTCCTTTTGGATGGCAGTCTTTTAACCAATGCCAGAGTTGAATTCGACCAGTTTCAGCAAGCCCAGGTTGGTATTGAGTTTAATAGAAAGGGTGCCAGAATTTTTGATCGGATTACCGGAGAAAATATCCACAAGCGTCTTGCAATAGTACTTGATAATTCTGTTTATTCCGCACCGGTAATTCAAGATAGAATCGCCGGGGGAAAAGCCGTTATAACCGGTAGCTTTACCTTAAACGAAGCAAAGGATCTGGCCATTGCACTGAGAGCAGGTTCTTTGCCTGCACCGGTTAAAATTATTGAAGAACGCACGGTCGGTCCCACACTAGGTGCAGATTCTATCCGTACAGGCCTTGTTTCAATGGCTGTCGGAGGATTTCTTGTGATCCTGTTAATGGCTGTATACTATAAAAAGGCCGGCTTGATCGCTGATCTGGCACTGACCATTAATATTATTATTATTGGAGGAGGACTTGCTGCATTCCAGGCCACCTTAACTTTGCCCGGAATTGCTGGTATCATCCTTACCATAGGTATGGCGGTTGATGCCAATGTTATTATTTTTGAAAGGATAAGAGAAGAGCTGAGAACCGGTAAAACAGCCCTAGCATCAGTTATTGCAGGGTATGACAGAGCAACACTGCCGATTCTTGATGCCAACGTGACTACTATTATTGCAGCCCTGGTTCTTTACCAATATGGTACAGGCCCGATTAAAGGCTTTGCCGTTACCCTTTCTCTTGGTATTATTGCAAGTCTTTTTACTGCACTGATTCTTTCAAAAACCATTTTGGTTTTTACTCTTAAAAACAAACAATCGTCAAAATTAAGTATATAAAGGAAATAAATAATGCAGCTTATCAAGTCTGATATCAATATAGACTTTATTGGTAAACAAAAAATTGGATTTGTTTTATCACTTATCCTTATTCTCTTAAGTATCGGGTCTCTTATTATTCATAAAGGACCTAACTATGGAATTGATTTTGTTGGTGGCACATTAATCCAAATCAAATTTTCCCAGCAGGTCTCTGTTGGGAAAATACGATCCGGCCTTTCCAATATAGGCTTTAAAGATGCTTCAGTACAAAATTTCGGACATGATTACGATCATGAATTTTTAATCCGGACAAGTAATCTGGAAATGAGCAGCAAAGGATTGTCACAATCTATTTCCGAAGCTATAAAAGCATCAACCGGGATTGCTCCTGAAATCAGAAGAGTGGAAATGGTCGGGCCCCAGGTTGGCGATGACTTAAGGAAAAAAGCACTTTTAGCCCTGTTTTATTCTTTACTCTTTATTACCATATATATTTCCGGCAGATTTGAATTAAAATGGATGTTATCCGGTGTAACAGCCGGATCATTAATGACAGCTGTTTATTTTCTGTCTGTATTTAATGTAGGTATTGCTGTTCTGATTACAGCAGCCCTGGTAATAACCCTGGCATTATTCTGGGTCTTACGGCTTAAATATGCCATGGGAGCCATTGTTGCGCTGTTACATGATGTATTGATAACCGTGGGTATTTTTTCAATTTTGAACCTTGATTTTTCTTTGCCCATTATTGCGGCACTGTTGACTATCATCGGATATTCATTAAACGATACGATTATTGTTTTTGACAGAATAAGAGAAAACATCAAAGGTGTAAAAACCAAGGATACCTTTCCAGCTTTGTTTAACAAAAGTATTAATCAGACACTTTCAAGAACAATTTTAACATCCGTAACAACCTTAGTGGTTCTTGTCCCACTATATTTTCTTGGCGGTGAGATTATTCACAATTTTGCATTTGCCATGATTATTGGTGTTCTTATTGGTACATATTCTTCCATATTCGTAGCAAGCCCTGTTGTTCTTGCTGCTACCAAAAGGCAATCCGGGAATTTTTAATAACCCTGTTATAAGAATGCATAATTTTTTTGAAAAATATTTATCCTGGTTTACTCTACGGGAAGTCCCGTTTTTGGGCAATATGATGTATAAGAAATTGATTGATCAGTTTCAGTCGCCTGAAAATATTCTAAGGGCCTCCAAAAGCCAACTTGGAATGGTTGATAAAATGTCTTTAAAAATAATAAACGGCATCACAAACCATAAAGTATTTCAAGACATGGCAAAAAAAGAACTAGAACTTATTTTAAAAAAAAATATTCAAATTGTTACGTTGAATGATTCTACCTATCCTGTTTTATTAAAACAGATACCAGATCCCCCGCCTTTTCTGACATACCTGGGCAAACTTGATAACAGTGCTCCTTGTATTTCAATTATTGGCTCAAGAAATGCAACGTCCTATGGGTTAAGTACATCTGAAAATCTTTCATATAAATTGTCTCAAAAAGGGTTTCAGATTGTAAGCGGTCTTGCAAGAGGAGTTGATACCATGGCACATAAAGGTGCCTTGAAGGCAAATAAAAAGACCATCGCGGTTCTGGGATCCGGGTTGAATAAAATATATCCCAGAGAGAACAAAAGTCTGTTTCAGGCTATAGCAAAAAAAGGAGTGGTTTTTTCAGAATTTAAAGCAAACACTGAGCCATTTCCAGCAAATTTTCCCATTCGAAACCGAATTATTGCAGGATTGTCCTGTGGAAGCATTGTTGTTGAAGCAGCCCAGAGAAGCGGTTCACTCATTACTGCTCGACTGGCTGGTGAATATAATCGAGAGGTGTTTGCTGTTCCTGGAAACATAAGATCAAAAAAAAGTGCCGGTACACATTCCCTGCTTAAACAGGGCGCCAAGCTTGTTGAAAATGAAATGGATATTATTGATGAACTTCCCCATTTTATTCATGCAAAAAAAGAAAATAGTCAACCTGACTCTTTACAAAAACAAAAACCAACCCATTATACAAGTGATAAAACAAATAGACACAAACTTATAGATTTGATAGAACCCTACCCTGTACATGTTGACGTGCTAATTGAAAAAAGCAAGATGAATACTTCGCAAATCACATCCCAATTGCTTGATTTGGAGCTGGAAGGTATTGTGACCCGTCATCAGGGTAATTATTATTCTCTTTCGGAGGAATATCATTGACAAAACCCCTCATTGTTGTCGAGTCTCCAACTAAAATAAAGACATTAAAAAAATATGTGGGAAAAGAATTTAATATTGCCGCAAGTGCCGGTCATATCAGGGATCTTCCAGTTAAAAATCTTGGTATTGACATTGAAAAAAAATTTAAGGCCAGGTATGTTAATATAAAAGACAAATCCAAGGTTATCGCTAATTTAAAAAAGCTTGCCAAGGATACCAAAGAAATTTATCTTGCCCCTGACCCGGATCGTGAGGGAGAAGCCATTGCATTCCATATTATGGATATCCTAAAGAAAAAAGACCGGGTTTTCCATCGTATTCTTATTCATGAATTAACAAACAAGGGCATTCAGGAGGCTTTGCAGCATCCCTTGCAGCCTGATGCTCATAAGTATGATGCTCAACAGGCAAGAAGAAAACTTGACAGGCTTGTCGGTTATCAGATCTCTCCGCTTTTGTGGAAGAAAGTGCAGGGAGGATTAAGTGCTGGCAGGGTTCAGTCTGTTGCTGTAAAAATTATTTGTAACCGGGAAAGACAGATCAGAAAATTTGTTGCGGAAGAATTCTGGACAATTACAGCAGATCTTCTTGATCAATTTCCTCCTGACTTTAATGCCGGGCTTATTAAAATTGATAATAAAAAAGCGAAAATTGATAACGAAAAACAAGCTTCAGATATTTTAAATGATCTTGAAAAAGCACAATTTGTCGTTCACCAGATAAAGACCAGAACGATCAAGAGGAATCCTTTTCCCCCATATATTACAAGCAAACTTCAACAGGATGCCATTAACCGTCTCAGATTCTCGGCAAAAAAGACCATGATGGTTGCGCAGCGGCTTTATGAAGGCATCGAAATTGGAACAGGTGGCCCTGAAGGCCTGATCACTTATATGCGGTCTGATTCAACCAGGATAGCACCGGATGCAGCACAGGATGCACAAAAATTTATTTCCCAGACCTTTGGCAGTGAGTTTGCATTAAGTAAGCCCAGATTCTTTAAAAATAAAAAAAAGGTTCAGGATGCCCACGAAGCGATTCGACCCACCTCGGTTTTTCATACGCCTGAAAAACTCAAGAGTTTTTTATCCCCTGATCAGTTTAAACTCTATGACCTGATCTGGAAACGATTTGTTGCTTCACAAATGGCCCAGGCAATTATTGATCAAAAAACAATTTTGATTCAGGCAGGCCCGAAATATCTGTTTTCTGTCAGTGGTTCAACAGTTAAGTTTGCAGGATATATGACTCTTTCTCCGAAAAATGAGGATTCAAATGGAAAGGACTCTCAAGCACTGCCGGATGTAGAAGAAGGGACGGCTCTTAAAACCTTAAAGATTATTCCCAAACAACATTTTACAAAACCGCCGCCGCGCTTTTCTGAAGCCACGCTTGTCAAAGAACTTGAAAAAAATGGGATCGGCCGGCCCAGTACTTATGCGACAATTCTTACAGTGATACGGGATAAGGGATATGTTGACCTTATAAAACGGTATTTTGTCCCAAGTGAACTCGGATTTATTGTAAATGATTTACTGGTCTCTTGTTTTCCCAGTATTTTAAATATCTCGTTTACAGCCCAGATGGAAAACAATCTTGATGATGTTGAAGGAGGCCGTTTAGAAGAAACCCAGCTGTTAACCGATTTTTATTCCTCATTTAAAAAGAGCCTGGACGCTGCAAGCGAAAATATGATCAGCGTAAAAGGTGTTGGTGTACAAACTAATTTAAATTGTCCGTCCTGTGGAAAACAATTGAATATAAAAATTGGCAGGAACGGACAGTTTCTTGCCTGTACCGGATATCCGGAATGTTCCTTTACCAGTAATTATCTTAGAGATGAAAAGGGTAAGGTTTCCATTGTTGAGAAAATCATAGATAACACCAAGGTCAAAGACTGTGTTAAATGTGGAAAACCCATGGTGCAGAAAGATGGTCGTTTCGGCTTGTTTCTTGCCTGTACCGGATATCCGGAGTGCAACCATTCTGAATCTGTTAATGGTGGTGGACAAAACGGTAAAGATATCGGTGTAAAGTGTCCGCAAGCTGATTGTTCAGGAACAATTATTGAGAGGAAATCTAAAAAAGGCAAAATCTTTTTTGGATGCTCAAATTACCCGAACTGCACATTTGCATCCTGGGATAAACCCGTTGATAAATCTTGTCCTGACTGCAGCTCACCCTATCTTGTTGAAAAAAAGACCAAAAAGGAAGGGAAATTTTTAAAGTGCCCCAACAAGGACTGCGGTTTTAAGGAATATCAATAAATCTAAAACACCGGCATCACCTTATTCATTAACCCTTTCTACATATTCACGGGTTCTGGTATCAATTTTTACCATCTGCCCTTCTTCTATAAAAGGCGGCACCTGAACTTCAAATCCGGTTTCAAGTGTTGCAGGCTTTGTGCTGCCTGTAGCAGTATCTCCTTTTGCCCAGGGATCTGATTTGATAACTTGAAAATTGATAAAATTAGGCAGTGTTACATCAATAGGCTGGCCATTGAATAAGAGTATCGTGCAAATAATATTGTCCTTTAACAGGTCTGTTGAATCCCCTAATTGATCCTTGCTCAGAAAGTATTGTTCATAATTGGATGTATTCATAAAACAATAGCTGGTTTTGTCCGAATAAAGATATTCCATTTCCTGTTCTTCAAGATCAGCTCTTTTAAATTTATCACCGGATCGATAAGTTCGTTCGAATTTGGCTCCAGTGATCATATTTTTTAATTTACATTTATAAAGGGATTGCCCTTTCCCTGGTTTCTTAAATTCAAAGTCAATAATAACATGTGGTGCGCCATCTATTTCAAACTTTAAACCCTTTCTCAAATCATTTGCTAAATACATGAAATGCTCCTAAATTTATCTTTCAAAAACAATAGATTTTAATATCAGCTTTCCTTTAATCATATTCATGGTGAATTGGCAACCTTCGGATAAAAACAACTTGCTTTTTTGTCAGAATTATAGGAAATATTGTAGCTTAGAAAAACCATTAATACAGGAAATTTTTTATGATCATTATTATTGATTTCGGTTCGCAATTCAACCAGCTTATTGCCAGGAGAGTAAGAGAAAACGATGTTTATTGCCAGATAGAGCCTGCCGGTATTTCAGTAAATAAAATAAAAGAACTCAATCCGAAAGGAATAATTCTTTCCGGAGGGCCTTCAAGCATATATGAAGAAAACAGCCCGAGCATTGATAAATCACTTTTTGATCTTGATATTCCTATACTTGGAATCTGTTACGGGATGCATTATATGGTCAATATACTCGGCGGGAAAATTAAAAAAGCTGCCAAGCGTGAGTATGGCTTTGCAAGTCTTGATATTAAAAATCCAAGTCCCTTATTCAAAGATATGGATACCGGCTTTCAATGCTGGATGAGCCATGGGGATTCTGCCATAGAATTGCCGGAAAATTTTGTTATTACCGCTTCAACTGAAAACACCTCCATTGCGGCCATTGCAAATCATACAAAAAAATTTTACGGGCTTCAGTTTCATCCGGAAGTTGAACATTCCATAAATGGATCATTAATGATCAGTCATTTTATATTTGATGTCTGTAACTGCCGGGAAAACTGGTCTATGAAATCATTTTGTGATGGTGCCATTGCCCAGATTAAAGAAGCTGTAGGTGATAAAAAAGTGATCATGGGGCTTTCAGGCGGTGTGGATTCGTCAGTTGCTGCGACCCTTATTCATAAAGCCATTGGCAAGAATTTATTCTGCATCTTTGTTAATAATGGACTTTTGAGAAAAAATGAACAGGAAACTCTTGAAAAAAGCCTGATATCCAACCTGGATTTAAATATCAAATTTGTTGATGAAAAAGAAAAATTTCTAACTGCATTAAAAGGTGTGACAGATCCTGAAAAGAAACGAAAAATTATCGGCAATCTCTTTATTGAAGTATTTGAAGCCGAAGCCAATAAAATAGAAGGGGCACAATTTCTTGGTCAGGGAACTTTGTATCCTGATATTATAGAATCCAAGTCTGCTTTTGGCGGGCCCACCGCCATTATAAAATCCCACCACAATGTCGGCGGGCTGCCGGAAAAAATGAAACTCAAACTGATTGAACCGTTACACCTTCTTTTCAAAGATGAAGTCAGAAAGCTTGGAACACAACTTGGAATCAATGATGATCTTATATGGCGCCAGCCCTTTCCAGGTCCCGGTCTTGCCATCAGAATCATGGGGGAAATAACTGTTTCAAGGCTTGCCATTTTAAGAGAGGCGGATGCTATTTTACTTGAAGAAATCAGGAAAGCCGGGCTTTACAGAAAACTGTGGCAATCTTTTGCTGTTCTTTTGCCCGTGAAATCTGTGGGGGTGATGGGAGACAAAAGAACCTTTGCAAATTGTATTGCTGTCAGAGCTGTCACCAGCAATGATGCAATGACTGCAGACTGGGCAAAATTACCCCACGATCTTTTGGGATCAATTTCCAACAGAATTATCAATGAAGTCGAAAATATTAACAGAGTTGTTTTTGATATTACATCCAAACCTCCAGGAACTATTGAATGGGAATAAAATAACAGCAACAGGATATATAAGAAATGGATTCAATGAATTTAAAAAATTTCAGACCTGATAACCCGGATTTTAATGAGGATGAAGAATTACTTAAACGCACTGACAGTGAAATTCCAGCTTCGATATATCACGAAGAAATCAATACCTTGAAAATTGATAAGCTTTCTAACAGGGTCACAATCATTTCCATCATTATTCCATGCCTGATAGGTGCCATTCTCGTCTTTGCTTATCTTGATATAAAGGAACGAATGGTTGACGTGGATTTGACCAAACAAAACCAAGTCGAAAGAATCTCCCGGCAACTGGAAGAAAAAGTAAATGCCCTTGATGTAAAAATAGCCAAAAATAAATTTGATCTTAATAATCAATTGCCTGAATTCAACAAAAAAGCCGTTTCACTTGAAGGTCAAATCACAAAATTAATAAGCACCAAAGCCGACACCAAAGCCGACACCAAAGCCATTAAAGATCAGTTCACTAAACTTGAAAAACGTGTGGCCAATAATACGAATCAGGACAAAACGACTATCCAGACCATTGAAAGGGTTAACAAGCAAACCCTTTTATCCATTAAAGAAAATCAAAATCAATTTAATAAAATGGCCCAGCAAATAAAAGATGAGACAAGCCTTTTCAAAGAAGAATTTGATGCCAGGCTTCTTGAGTTATCAGATTATGAACAGCAAATTGGTGAGCTTAGAAAAAATTTAAGTCTTCTGGAAAAAAAATTTAAAGGTTTTGAACAGGACACTGTCTCCCGGGTCGTGGTTGATGAAAAAATCAATCAGTTGAATACTGATTTAAATAATCATGTGAAAAACTTTGGTCAACAGCTAGATAAGTTGAATCAAAGACTTACTGCTAATATATCCCGACTTCAAAAGAATCTTGATCAGCTTTCCAGATCCTCGCAAAAAAATACTAAACCAAAACCACAAATAAACATTGATTCATCTGAGTCTGTTAATATTGAAGAAGGATCCTTGCCGCAATAGTTTGCCGGTTTTGAATCTATTCCCGGCAAAACAGACCGATATATCATGGGAAATGGGTGGAAAATGGGTTGAAAGCTTTTTTAAATTAGAGTATATATAACTCATCCTTAAGGATATAATTAAAAAGGAATAGACATGTCTAAACAATATCCGGAATGCCCGCTCTATAATCATGCGACTTGCAGAGAATTACATAACCCGAAACTATGTGCCATTATACGCGATGACAAAATCTGTTTTAAAAAACAGCAAAAGCCCAAAAAAGAAAACTCAAACCCAGACAACACGTCTTCGTAATTCTATTCAATTACCAGCCTGTCACCCGGGTGAATCACACCTTTTACAGAAAGATTATTTAATTTTAACAATGAAGAAAGAGATATTTGGTGTTTTTTAGCAATCCTGATTAAACTCTCTCCTGTTTTAACAACGTGAAATCTCGTTTTAACAGTCTTTTCCCAATTTTTATAACGAACGGCAAAACTTTTTTTAAATCCTTTTGCTTTTCCTTTTGGTATCAAAATGGTGTTGCCGCCTTTACCCAGGGAATACCCGCGCAATTCAGGGTTGTAATCTTTAATCGCTTTAAAGGGTGTATCAGCACTCTGGGCAATTAAGGCGATGGGTATTGGAAAATCTGATTCGACACTTACTTTGTCAAAAGCGAAAAGAGGATATAGGTCTGATTTGTTCAAAGAAAAACCGTATAATTGTTGGTTTTCAAGAATTAATTTAGCCGAAACCATTTTAAAAATATATCTCTGGGTCTGCAACGGAAGATATAATGAAAAAAAGTCATCGGTATTCTGAGCTTTAATTTCGCCCTTCAACCCATATTCACCCATATTATATGCAGACAGGGCAAGCAGATATGAACCAAATTGCTTTTCCAGATCTTTTAAATATTTACAGGCAGCATGGGTTGATTTAAAGATATTTCTTCGTTCATCTACTTTAGAATCAATCCTTAAACCATAATGTTTTCCTGTAGATTTTATAAATTGCCAATATCCCACTGCATTTTTTGAGGAGGTTGCGTGGGGTCTTAATGCACTTTCAATTAGCGGGACATATCTCAAATCAAGGGGTAATCCATGTTCTTTTAAAATTTTTTCCACATGAGGGAAAAATTTTGCTGCGCGTTTGATCCAGAGAATCACCTGTGGCCGACTCCATAATGCCAACAACATCTCTTTTTCTAATCTCTCTTTTATTTCCTGGCGATCAAGTGGAATCTTAATATTACAATACTCAATGTTATTATCAAACCGAATGCTTTGTATTAATGGCGGAAAATGATATTGAGATGTCTGCTCACTCAAAGGTTCCCCATATAACTGGATCAAGGGAGCAGCAAAGAACAAAATAATTGATATACAGATGGTTTTCCCAAAAGTTTTGAATTGCATAAATTTATCCGGATGTTAAGTTTTGTTTTGCTGAATCATCTCAGAATCAATTATCAAAGTCAATAAACTGTTAAA
>JAHOYS010000099.1 GCA_019038815.1 Desulfobacterales bacterium
AAATCACACCCAGTCAAAAGATTTTTCAATGGCTTTTTTCCATTTGGAATACAGATTGTCGCGATTTTTTTCAGACATGGAGGGAAGCCATCTTTTACCCTCTGACCAGTTTGCTTTCAAATCCTGAGTACTATTCCAGAATCCTGTGGCAAGCCCGGCAGCATATGCTGCCCCCAATGCAGTTGTTTCGATTACCGTCGGCCGTATAATCGGTACGTTGAGAATATCAGACTGAAATTGCATGAGCAATTCGTTTAGAACCATTCCCCCGTCAACTTTGAGCAGCGTAAGGTCTACTCCTGAATCTTTTTTCATTGCAGTGGTGATATCACGGGTCTGGTAGGCGTTTGCCTCAAGAACTGCTCTTGCCAGATGGCCTTTGTTTGCAAATCTTGTTAGCCCCGCAATAATGCCTCTTGCGTCGGATCGCCAGTATGGGGCGAACAGCCCGGAAAATGCAGGTACAAAATAAATATCGCCATTATCCTCCACTGTTTTTGCCAGATCTTCGATTTGTGAAGCAGATTTGATAATACCCAGGTTATCCCGCATCCACTGTACCAGAGCTCCGGCAATCGCTATGGAGCCTTCCAGGCAGTAAACCACTTTTTCATTGTTGATCTGATATCCCACAGTGGTCAAAAGACCGTGCTGTGAAATAATGGGCGTGTTCCCCGTATTCATCAATAAGAAGCATCCCGTGCCATAGGTATTCTTAGCCTCCCCTCTGGAAAAACAGGTTTGACCAAAAAGGGCTGCCTGTTGATCGCCCAGCGCACCACAGACAAATATTTCACCTTTGAAAGGACCGTCTTTTTGTGTTTTCCCCCAGGTATTACTATCTATCGAGGGCTTTATATCCGGTAGTATGGATACTGGAATACCAAGCGCACCTAAAAGTTCTTTGTCCCATTCAAGGGAGTTTATATCCATCATCATGGTTCGGCTGGCATTGGAGACGTCTGTAATGTGTGATCCTTTTTCAGGGCCTCCGGTCAGCCACCAGATAATCCAGGTTTCAATGGTGCCAAACAAAACATTGCCGGAAAAAATATCTTTTTTTGCGTCAGGGATATTGTCAATTACCCATTTTACTTTTGGTCCCGAAAAATAGGTTGCTACGGGCAGGCCTGTTTTTTCGGTGAAGAATGCCTCGCCGGTCTCTGCCGCAAGGTTTTTACAGATATCATCTGTTCTTGTACACTGCCAGACAATTGCATTATAATATGGTTTTCCTGTTTTCCGGTTCCAGACGACACAGGTCTCTCTTTGATTGGTTATTCCAATGGAATCAATCGATTCTGGGGAAATTGCTGTTTTTTCCATTACGTTTTCAATGACGGAGCATGTGTTTTTCCAGATTTCAACAGGGTCATGTTCAACCCAGCCCGGTTTTGGGAAAATCTGTTTGTGCTCTGTTTGTGAAGAAGCAGAAATATTGCCTTTTTTATCGAAGAGAATAAATCTGATACTGGTTGTCCCAAGATCTAACGAACCGACATATTCCGGCATAATGTTGCCCCTGTATATTTCAAAATCATAATCTGCAAAGTGTCCCTCACCCTTGACATCAAACCATATCATTTAAATAGTGTCGTTTAAACATATAAATATATTTTTTAGCATTCATTTTCTTGACTTTGCGATTGAGTTTGAATACAAGTGGTTAAAATCAAAGATAATAAAAGGTATAATCATTATGGAAGCAATGCCTTCTCGCAATAGCCCTCTAATTAAGTTTGCCGCATTTGTTATTGTTGTTGCCGGAATGAAAGCTGCTACAGTGCTTGTTGTTCCCCTTTTATTGGCTGTATTTTTATCCATTATTTGTGTTCCTCCATTGTTCTGGATGCAGAAAAAAGGTATTCCAAGCCTTGTTGGTATCCTTATTTTGATGTTTGGTGTGATAGCCATACAGATGCTTTTAGTGACACTTGTCTCCTCATCAATAGCAGATTTTTCACGCAATATTCCCTTTTACCAGGAGCGGTTAAAAACTTTGACATTTGAAAGTCTGCAATTTTTTTCAAGGTATGGTGTTGAGCTTGAAATAGAAAAACTGACCGAAATATTTGATCCAGGCCGTATTCTTAAACTTGTTGCAAATACATTAAATGGTTTGGGAGGTGTTCTGACCAATACATTTTTTGTTTTTTTAACCTTTATTTTTATTCTTTCAGAGGCTGCCGGATTTCCCAATAAATTGCGGGCCATTTTAAATGATGAAAATACAGATCTTAAGAAATATGCTGAAATCACAGCCGGTGTGAACAGGTATTTGGGAATAAAAAGCCTTACAAGCCTTGTTACAGGAATTGTGATTTTTATCTGGCTTGCAATTCAGGGAGTAGATTTTCCCGTCATGTGGGGTGTATTTGCTTTTTTATTAAATTATATTCCCAATATCGGTTCTATCATTGCTGCTGTTCCGGCAGTTCTCCTTGCCCTCATCCAGTTGGGCCCATTGGCTGCCGGAATCGCTTCACTGGGTTTTTTGATTGTAAACATACTGGTGGGAAGTGTGATTGAGCCCAAGGTCATGGGGCAGGGGACCGGGCTTTCCGTTTTGGTGGTATTTTTATCTCTGGCTTTTTGGGGATGGGTGCTGGGGCCGGTTGGCATGCTGCTTTCCGTTCCCTTGACCATGGGTGTCAAAATTGCTCTGAGCGGGAGAGAATCCACAAAATGGCTGTCTGTTTTATTGGGGTCAAATAAAGAGGCTTCCAGATTACTTCGGGCAAAAAATAAATAGTTATCGCATTGATCCTGAAATATTAAACAAAAGAGTTCCATTGTTGAATTGAGGTCCGCCAATGGTGATACTGGAGTTATTTTTCAATAATACCTGGGTTTGAAAAATCGGATGGTTGTTTTTTTGGATAACAATGTGATAGCGAATTCTTTTACCTTCAATATCAGATGGCATGACAATCAGAGTTTTTTTCCCTGGCAGATTCACACGGCCTTTCTGGTTGAAATTCAGGTTCAGCCTCTGATTTTTTAAAAGCCTGTATGAGGTGTATTTAAATACAGATTTAAGTTTTGGAATGATTTTTTTCAGACTTGGGTCGACATGCCTGGATTCAGTTGAGGCATGAATCACCTTTATATCGGTTAAAACCTTAGCTTTGGCAAGCGCAGGTTGCGAAAAAAAACAAAATATTACTATAAGTATTAAAATTATTTTTATAAATTTGACCATGACATCCCTTTTTGTATCAGGTTTCAGAAAACCAGATGATGGTATGTTTTTCCTTTTGAGTTTCAAAAATCATAACGGATGAAAAATCTGTGTCAACAGATGTTACAACCGCACTTGGCCCTGCAGGATCAAACAGACCCTCTTGAAATATAAACAGACTGATCATCAATATTGCAGTAATGGATGCAAGTTTCAAGTAAATATTTTTGCTAAAGAGCCCAAAAACAGTTCCCACCGGTTTTTTCTGTGAATTTTGTATGACGTGATCAACTTTTTGTTTCAGTTTGCCAGTGCCAATCTTTAATTCCTGTTGATCTGCATGCTCATTAAATGCAGCAGATATGGATCTGTACTGTTCAACAAGGAGCTTGCATTCAGGGCAGTGACTCAAGTGTTGCACCAACTCATGATATCGGTTCCGGGGAAGTTCGTTGTCAACAAACCTGCTGATATCTTCAGATGTATATTTGTTGCATTGTTTTTTCATAAAATCCCCTCCTTTAATCATTCATATCCAAAGAATTAATAAGGTTTTTCCTTGCAAAATGAAGTCTTGAACTGACAGTTCCTTTTTTAATATTGAGGGTCCTTGAAATTTCTTCATATGAAAGTCCCTCAAAGGCATTTAAAACAAAAACCAGCCTTATTTTTTCCGGGAGTGTTTTGATTGCCTGCATAAGATTTCTCTCAAATAGTTTTTCTTTGTAAAGCGTTTCCGGGTCATTATTTTTTTCAAACAGGATTTTATCATTTTTCAATTCTATTGATTCGTGGCTCCATTTAAATCTTCTTTTCCATTTTCTTTTCCAGTTCAGGCATTGATTTATGGTGATTTTTCTTAACCAGGTTGCAAGGCTGGCATCCTGTCTGAAGGCATGAATGTTTTTAAAAGCGCTGACAAACACATCCTGTACAACCTCCAGACTGTCCTCCCGGTCAAGTGTAATCCCGTAAGCGATTTTTAACAACCTGTCCTGATATCTGTTGACAAGAACATTGAAGGCCCATTGTTGTCCCTTTTTCAGCCGTTTAACAAGATCGGGTTCATCAATATCTGCGGTGGGTTTAAGTCTATTCACCATAGATCAATCGTTTGCCTGAATATAGAGTTTAATGCCGCACCCATACTTTATTTTTTTGAAAGTAACCATCTTGTACCAGAAATTTTTCATGTCTGCTACTGATCCAGTCCCCTCTGCGGTTATAATGGCCGGGGTTCCATCTTTTTTCATAAACAGGTCCTATCCATATTTTTTCAATCTTCCAATATCCTTTGGAGCTGTGAGACCTATATTTTCTGTGATGTTTGTTTTTATAATTATGTCTGTATCCGTTATGGCGATACTCATCATGTCTGGAATAATTTCGGGTGTAATGAGGTCTTGAATCCTGATGTATTCCGTTGATGATAGCAGCGCCCAGTATGGCGACACCTGTACCGATCATAATTCCTTCCATGGTATGTCTTCTTGCAGAACCTGCATAGGCAGATACCGTGGAAAAACAAATCAATAACAGAGCAGTTGTTGTTATGGCGATTATTTTTTTCATTTTTTTATCCTCCATTTTAGTATTAATAACAGAGCATTTGCAAGACATTTGCTCTTCTAATAACCAATGACACCGGAAAAGTAAAAATGTTCAAAATATTTTTATTTTTTTAAAAAAAGAATTTAAAAGAAAGGCAAAAGAAAAGTAATTATCCGCCAATAGAGGTCATATGGCTGATGGGTATGTCTTTGGTGGACTGATCAGTTAATCCATGAAATGATGGTTTTTTTATCAGTGCGGCAAGTATGATTTTTTTTAACTCATCATCAGATGCCCCATCCCGAAGCGGATTTAAAATATCTTTTTCATAGTTATTTAAAAGGCAGGGACGAAGGGTTCCCCTTGATGTAAGTCTTAACCTATTGCATTCACTACAGAAATGAGAGCTGATCGGGGTGATAAATCCAACGATTCCCCTGGCACCCGAAATCTGGAATTTTTTTGCAGGGCCATCATTGAAAGTTCTTTCTACAGGCACAAGTTTTCCAAATCTGGATTCAATTTTTTTTCTAATTTCCTGGGTTAATATCTGCTGCTGTTTTTCGATTGCAGAATTCCCCATGGGCATGTATTCAATAAACCGGATGTGAAACGGGTACTTTAATGTCAAGGCAGTAATATCTTCAATCTCATCATCATTAATTCCCCGTAAAATAACAGCATTGATTTTTACGGGTGATATCCCCAATTCATGGGAGGTGACAATAGATTCCCAAACCTGTTGGAATCTGTCCCTGCGGGTGATCTGAGAAAATTTAGCAGGATCAAGGGTGTCCAGACTGAAATTGAGTCGTTTGATACCAAAAGAGATCAGTTTCTTTATTTTTTTTGGGGTCAGCAATGATCCATTGGTGGTAATAGAAATATCTTTGAGGCTTTCAATGGCACACAATCTTTCCAGGAATGAAAAGATGTCTTTTCTTACAAAGGGTTCTCCTCCGGTAATCCTGACTTTTGTTATACCAAGTTCACAGGCAAGTTTTGTGATCCGTAGAATCTCTTCATACCGGGCGATTTCTTTATGTTTAATCACTGAGAACGGGGAAGAGGGAATACAATATCGACACCTGAAATTACACCTGTCAGTAACTGAGATACGAAGATAATTAATGAGACGGTTTCCGGCAATCATTTTTTATTTGCTGCTTTCATAGTAAATCAACAGTGAATCCACAAGACCCTGGATGGTATATTCTTTGGCTTCAATGTCAGGTTCAATATCAAAAGATCTTGCTGTATCCGATGTGATAGGCCCGATACTGGCCGTTATTACATTTTTTAAAAGTTTTCCTGCGTCTTTTGATTCAAGGTGTGACATGAAATTGGAGACCGTGGATGAACTTGTGAAGGTTATCACATCAATTTCATCCTTTTCCAAAAGAGAAATCAGCTCTTCTTTTCCTTTGTCATTGATCCTGGTTTCATAGGCGGTAACTTCATCAAGGCGTGCCCCCATTTTTGTCAATTTTTCGGGCAGGATGGTTCTGGCACGTTTTGCCCTTGGCAGCAACACCTTTTTATCTTTTATTTCAAGAGTGGAAAATGCATCGATTACACTTTCGGCTCTATAGGTTTCAGGAAGGATATCACTTATAATGCCGTAGTCTTTTAACCGTTCCTTTGTCACAGGACCGATACAGGCAAATTTAAGGTGGCCCAGCACTCTTACATCAAGCCCCATATCAAACAAGGTATCAAAAAAGAACTTCACACCATTGACACTGGTAAAGATAAGCCAGTCATAATTTTTTATGTTTTTAATGGATTCTTTTAAAGGGGCTGTATCTTCAGGCGGGGCAATGTGAATGGTTGGAATCTCAATACAGTGAGCCCCAAGTTTGGAAAGTTTTGATACAAGGCCGCTTGCCTGTGCCCGGGCCCTGGTAATGACAATACGTTTGCCAAACAAGGGTTTTTTATCAAACCATGAAAGTTCATCTCTTAAAGAGACCACATGACCAATAACAATAATGGCCGGGGATTTGAGTCTGGCCTGTCTGACACGTTCAACGATTGTTTCAAGAGTACCTGTAACAGTCTTCTGCCTGGCTGTCGTGCCCCACCTGACCAGGGCAACCGGGGTGTCTGATGATTTGCCGTTTTTTATCAGGTTTTTGACAATATTTTCAAGATTTTTTACACCCATTAAAAATACAAGAGTTGCATTGGATTTTGCATAGACATCCCATTGCATGGAGCTGTCTTTTTTTGTGGGGTCTTCATGGCCGGTAATAAAGGATACAAAAGAGGTGTGATCCCTGTGGGTAACCGGAATCCCTGCATAGGCAGGTGCTGCAATTGCCGAGGTAACACCTGGAACTACTTCATAGGGCACTTTGTGACTTAAAAGCATCTGGGCTTCTTCACCCCCCCGACCAAATACAAACGGATCACCGCCTTTCAGCCTGGCTACATTCAACCCCTGCCTGGCCTTTTCCACCAGCAGCAGGTTAATTTTATTCTGAGAAAGGGTATGGTCCCCTCCTTTTTTACCCACATAAATAATCTGGGCATCTTTCCTGGCATAATTCAGTAAAAATGGTGATGCAAGATAATCATAAACCACAACATCAGCAGTTTCGATATGTTCTTTTGCCTTAATAGTTAAAAGGCCGGGATCACCCGGGCCTGCACCAATCAGATATACTGTACCTGTTTTATCTATCATTTGAATTCAAATGCTCCAGTATTTTTTTCCCGCCTTTTTCAAGGATCTGGTCAGCTAGTGCCTGGCCGGAGTTTTCCACTTTCTTCATCGGGGAAACAATTTGTTCTTTAATTAATGTTTTGCCGTTTTCAGATGCAACGACCGCAGTCAGTATCACTTCGTTGCCTATAATTTTGCCGAAACAGGCCACCGGGATATGGCAGGAGCCTTCTATCTGTTTTAAAAATGCCCGTTCTCCTGTCACACAGATTCTTGTGTCATGGTGGTCCAGAGTTTTCATGATTAATGCAATATCGCTATCGTTTTCTCTGGTTTCGATGCAAAGAGCACCCTGTCCCACAGCCGGCAGCATAATAGCCTCATCCAGGTATTCAGTGATTTCTTTTTCCTGCCCCAGACGCCGAAGACCTGCTGCCGCAAGTACAATAGCATCATATTCGCCGGATTTCAGTTTTTTGATCCGGGTGTCCAGGTTACCACGGATGGATTCAATTGTGACATCCGGTCTGATATGCTTGATCTGGGAGGCACGCCTTAGACTTGAAGTGCCAATTTTTGCACCCTTTTCATAATCGGCTAACAAGCAATTGTTTTTTGAAATAAGAACATCAAAGGGATTTTCTCTTTTTGGGATAGCGCCTATGACAAGTCCTTCAGGCAGTTTGCCCGGCATGTCCTTCATACTGTGAACAGCAAGATCGATATCGCTGTTTAAGAGCGCATTCTCGATTTCCTTGACAAATAATCCCTTGCCGCCCACCATGGCAAGGGGTCGGTCCGTGATCCTGTCTCCGGTTGTCTTGATAATTTTCAGTTCAACATCAAAATCAGGGAAAAGGCGTTCAATTTCTGATTTGATAAAATTGGCCTGCCACAAAGCAAGTTTACTTCCTCTGGTACCAATGCGTATATTTTTTTTCATGGAAGCTTATCCAACCCCGCAGGAAGAACAATTGGAAGATGAACAGCTGCCACAGGCTGATGATCTAGCTGATTTAACCTGTGTCTCGCCGCCGGGACCGGATGATTTTGAAATAAACCCGCAGGCAGACATCAATCTTGATAGATCCTGGCTGTTACACGAAGGGCATTCAGGTGTTGAACCACCCATAACAAGAGTCTCAAAGTTTTTTTCACAATGGTTGCATTTATATTCATAGATTGGCATTTTTTAACCCCATCTCTTTTCTGATTTATTTAGACAAATTAATATAAGGATTTAATTAAGGATTTTCAAGTCAGTATTTTTTTACAGGGATTCAAGCACGCCCGCAGCGATGAGGGGGATCAGTATTTCATGGTGCCCGACAATACTGTAACCTTTTCCTTTTCCAAGGGTAGGGCGGTTCACTACATTGGTCATGGGCCTGTAATGGCGGATAAAATCAAGATTAACTGTTGTAAAATCATCCAGTGTGTGCCCCAGGTTCCTGACCAGGGTGACAGCCTTTAAAAATATTTCCGGCATAATGACAGCAGATCCCGCATTGATAAAAACCCCTTTTTCCAGATTGGTGATTTGCGAGGCAAACAGCTTAAAATCATCATGGGACGCTTTCCCACAGGCCCCGGCATCAAAATCAGGATGCATGTGTATGATATCCGTACCAATGGCCACATGGACAGTGACGGGGATATCAAGGGCACTGCCTTCTGCTGTCAGGCTCAGATGTTTGTATCTGAAGTTTTCTTTTAGGATCAGATCTCCCACAGCTTTCCCCAATCCGATGGATTGTTGTCCTGCATTTTTAATGGCCTGGTTGAGGAAATGAGATGTTTCTTCTGCCATACCGAAACTGCCATTGCCAAGAGATTGGGCCACATCTTCCGATGTTTTTCCCATCATGGCGATTTCAAGGTCATGGATAATGCCTGCCCCATTCATGGAGACCATGGTAATAACATTTTTTTTCATCAGATCAATCACAATGGGAGACATGCCGGTTTTGATGACATGACCGCCCATGGCAAAACAGACCTGGTGTTTATTTTTGGCAGCAATGGTGACAGCCTTTATGACACAGCGAAGATCATTGCCGGCCAGGATTGATGGCAGGGTGTCAAGAAATGTTGAGAAAGAGCTGCCTTTTTTCCATGGCCTTGAGAAATCCTTTATATCAACTTTACTGTGTCTGTCCTTGATGGAATAGGTTTTAAATTTATTGTAATCTAAGGGTTTAAGCGGATCACTCATTGAAAAGAATCCTTTCTGTAAGGTCACACAAAATGTGAGCCAGTAGAATATGAACTTCCTGTATTCTTGCTGTAGTACTCGAATCAACACAAAAGGGAAAATCGCTCAATTCTTTTAACTCACCCTTGTTCCCTGAGAAACCAATGATGGAAAGCCCTATTTGTTTTGCTTCCTGCACCGCTTTTATGACATTTGGAGAATTGCCAGAAGTTGAGATACCAAGTGCAATATCCCCCTTTTTTCCCAGAGCCTGGAGTTGTTTGAAAAAGATATCTTCATAGGAATAATCATTGCCGATACTGGTGATAATGGATGTGTCAGTGGTAAGCGCAATGGCCGGCAAGGGTTTTCTCTCTATCTGGAACCGGTTGACAAATTCAGCGGCAATATGCTGGCAGTCTGCTGCACTGCCGCCATTTCCAAACAAGAGTATCTTCCTGCCTTTTTTCAGTGTACCGGCCATCATGGATGCACAGGCTTCTATTTTTTCAATATTCCCGGCAAAAAATTCTTTTTTTGCTTTTATACTCTCTTCAACAGATTGTTGAATTAATTTTTTCATAGATATTTATCTTTTTTGATATTTTAATCATGCTATTTCATTCTTCTCTTCTGAAAGGGGGGTGTCTTTAATTTTTTCCTGGATAATTTTTAATCTTTCCTTGAACAGTTTATTGCCCGGTTCAAGGGCTATACTGTTCTTTGCAAAGATACGAGCAATGTTCAGATTCTTCCCCCGGAGTTCCAGAGATTTTGCATATCCGGACAAAGCGACTGCGTCAGAAGGATTCAGCTTAATAGCCCGGTTAAATTCCCGGTCTGCTTTTCCAGGAAAATTTCCATCAAGATAAATTTCACCTTTCATCCTGAAAGCCAGGCCTGATATCGGGTTTATCTGACTGGCCGTTTCAAGATGGGGAATGGCCTTGTCCGGCTGTTCTTTTTTTATGAGAAGATGCCCAAGGAGAAGTTCGACTTCAAAGATACAAGGATCAATGTCACGGGCTTTTTGCAAATAGTGGATGGCGGTGTCAACATCACCTTCAATTTGATAAAGAAGTCCGATATTGTAAATTACCATGGGTTCATCCGGATTGGCCGCCAAGGCTTTTTTAAATTCAAGTTTTGCCTTGTCAAGGTTGCCCATGATACCGAAACATACCCCTAGACTGTTAATCAGGTTAATGTCATTGGGTTCTATTTCAAGGCCTTTTTTATATTCTTTAATCGCCATATCAGATTTGTTCAGCTGGTAAAGTCGATCTCCACTGATATTCAATGATGTGGCATCAAAGTAAACCAGGGTGTCTGGCGTGAAAAAGGCAGCATGATCTATGGCTTTGAGGGCATTGCCAAAGGTTTGAGATTTTGAAAAGTTATGAAAAGGAAATTTTGCCACACCCACAAGGATATCTGCTTTAAGAGCAGTTGATATTTTATTTTTTAGTGTAACAATCAGCTGAGAGGCTTTTTTTTCACTATCATAATCCCAGAATGCCAGAACAAAAGAGGTTTTGCCTAAGTTATTCCAGAGGCCTTTTTTATTATCCAGAAAGGAGTTAAAGGTGGCTTCAAACGTGTCTTTTGCTTTTTTTTGAATGACCTTAGATGCATCAGATGAAATCTGGATCACAGCGCATAAAAATTCTCCCCCCGGGATTTTTTTT
Source organism: Desulfobacterales bacterium (assembly GCA_019038815.1). Taxonomy (GTDB): domain Bacteria; phylum Desulfobacterota; class Desulfobacteria; order Desulfobacterales; family Desulfobacteraceae; genus Desulfobacula. The sequence continues at coordinate 11,283 of JAHOYS010000099.1, forward strand.
CTTGAAAGTCTTTTCTGAAAGGCTTTTACCTGGGCCGTTTTTGCCCAGAGAAGATCACTGAAATACGTTTCAGGGGGTTTGAAGCTGGAATCGTCAGAATCGGTTTTCAGGAAATGAATTTCTTTTGAAGAGAATTTGGAAGTCATTTTTTTACCAGTATTTTGGCTAAGGTTGATGAGATGATTGCTTCCTGGCCATTTTGAATCGTTCTGGGGTCCAAAATATATTTATTATTTTCTATCCTGGCGATAATGGAAGGTTTTGACAGACGCATATTGATTTCAAGCTTGGATACCGACATGTTTTTAGGTTGAATGGTGATACACCGGGTCGGAAGATTAAGCTCTGGAAATGAGCCGCCTCCCGGCCTTGAATTCATGTCGGCAAAATCAATATCGGCCAGGGGCCCTATATCATCCTTAATGGTTTTGAATAACAGGGTGGCTTTTTCACAAATATCTTTAAAGGACAGAGTAAGCATTCTCAAGGTGGGTATTTCCCGTATGGCTTTTTTTTCATCCCTGTAAAGTTTTAATGTTGATTCAAGAGCTGCAAGGGTCAGTTTGTCAATTCTCAGGGCCCGGGTTAAAGGATTTTTTTTGATTTGATCAATGGTTTCTTTTCGTCCTACTATGATTCCGGCCTGGGGTCCTCCCAAAAGCTTATCCCCGCTGAATGTTACAACATCTGCGCCGGAACTAACAGAATCTGCAACCGTGGGTTCCCGGGGAAGGCCGTATTGTGAGAAATTAATTAAGGTTCCGGATCCAAGGTCTTCCATGACCGGGATATTTGTGTTTTTTCCAAGTAATACCAGGTCTTTTAAGGCAACACTGGCTGTAAAGCCCTCAATTTTATAATTGCTGGCATGAACTTTTAAAAAAAGCCCTGTGTTATCCGATATTGCATTTTCATAATCTTTAAGATGTGTCCGGTTTGTGGTACCCACTTCCTTTAAGATGCATCCGCTTTTTGACATTACATCCGGTACTCTGAAAGACCCGCCAATTTCAACAAGCTCACCTCTGGACACAACAACCTGTGTGTCTTTGGCAATGGTATTCAACGCCAGTAATACAGCACCGGCATTATTATTTACAACAACGGCACTTTGGGCACCGGTCAATTCACAGATCAGTTCATCCACCACTTCATAACGAATTCCTCTTTTGCCGGTTTCAATTTTCAGTTCAAGGTTGGAATAGGATTGGGCAATGGTTGTTATGTTTTTTAACGCATCTTCACATAAAAGTGCCCGGCCGAGATTGGTGTGGAGAACCACGCCGGTGGCATTGATGACACTGACAAGCCTGGGTCGGATCTTCTCTTTCGCAAGAAGCTGCATCCTCATAAGGATGTTTTCATCGGTTATGGGTGTTTCAATGTCTGCCAGAATATCTTTTCTTATATTTTCAAGAGCGGATCTTGCGGAATCAAGAATCACACTTCGGGGGATATCAAGGAAGCGGTCATTTTTTTTTACAAGTTCCAGAATATGATCAACGCCTGGCAAATTCTTGAGGCTTTCGTGCTTATCCGAACGGGTCATTTTTCTACCTTGGATTCTTTATAAAGGGCCAGTACTCCTGATCTTGCAAGTTTCTTGATGCCAAAGGGTTCAAGCAGGGCAAGAAGCTCATCAATCGTATCCTCATTGCCGGTTGCCTCGAAAATATAATATTGCCGCCCGGCATCCATCATTCGGCCTTCATAATCTTTGATAATCTTCTTTATTTTTTGTCGGGTTTCAGGTGTCACTTTAACACAAATAAGGGCCATTTCACGTTTTACAGCCTTTTCTCCTGTCATGTCTTTGAGTTTAATGACATTCACAAGGCGCTTAATTTGTTTTTTGCATTGTTCGATCTGGAGAGGGTTGGCTTTTGTTGTAATGGTGATTCTGGACATTTTCGGATTGGCTGTAGGGGCGCCGCAGATGGTTTCAATGTTATAGCCTCGTCCGGCAAAAAGCCCTGTAATTCTGGCAGTTACACCAGGTTCATTTTCTACCAGCATGGTCAGTATGTATTTGTACTGATTCATAATTTGAATCAGTATCAATGATTTGCGGATTTGTAAAGCTAAGAATAAACTGGTGAGATTGTTGACTAAAGCCTCTAACCGGATTATAGGAGAGAATACGTAATTTTTTCACTTTTTAACGCATGGAATTTTTGTATGAAAAAAAAATTAAGTTACGAAGCACTGGAGCGCAGGGTAAAAGAATTAGAACAGCAGGCTTTCAGGCATAACAATGAATACCAGGCCCGAAAATATCTTTCCATCGCCAGGGTCTTGTTTGTTGCCCTTGACAAAGAAGGGAATATCACGCTCATTAATGAATACGGTTTGGAAACTCTGGGTTATCGAAAAGAAGAACTTATGGGTAAAAACTGGGTTGAAACCTGTGTGCCGGAACAGTTTCAAAAAGAAGTTTTAACGGTTTATCATCAATTAATGGCAGGTGTTATTGAACCGATTGAGTATTATGAAAATTTGATTTTAAGAAAAGATGGAACAAAGCGTATTATTGCCTGGCATAACGCTATCCTAAAAGATTCAAATGGTGATATTGTTGGATCTTTAAGTTCAGGAAATGACATCACCGAGCAAAAACAGATTGAGCAGGCGCTTATAGAAAGTGAAGAAAAATATCGTATCCTGTTTAAAAAATCTAAGGATGCTATTTTAATAATTGAAAATGAAAAATTTATTGACTGCAACCAGGCAGCAGTGGATATGCTTGGTTATAAAAACAAAACAGAACTTTTTAAAATCCATCCTTCAGAAATTTCTCCGGACAAGCAGTCGGATGGCAAAGATTCCTTTACAAAAGCAAAAAAAATGATGGATCTTGCGTTGGAAAAGGGCAGTCATCTGTTCGAATGGGATCACACCAGAGCAAATGGAGAAGTTTTTCCTGTAGAGGTTCTTTTAACAACAATTTCCAACCAGGAAGGCAACCGGAAAATTCATACTACCTTGCGGGATATCACCCATCGCAAAAAGGAAGAAAAAGTCCGCCAGAAAGAGAAAGAAACCCTTTCGACAATTCTTGAAAGCACATCCCATGGGATTGCATTGATCGGCAGCCATGGCAGATACCGCTATGTGAATCCTTATTTTACAAAAATTACAGGATATACGCTTAAAGATATTGCCACCAAAGAAGACTGGTTCAAGAAAGCCTATCCAGATAAAAATTATCGAAAGAAGGTTTCTGCAGTATGGGGCAGTGACAATAATCATTTATATCGGGGAAAGCATCGCGAATTCAAGATCAGGTGTAAAGATGGCCAGTCAAAATACATAGAATTCAGATCTACGTTTTTAAAAGATCGAAAAATTTCTGTGCTTACAGATGTTACACAACGCAGGAAAATCGAGGAAGCATTGAGGGAAAGCGAAGAAAGGCTTCGAACCTTGATGGAAACCATTGTAGACCCGGTGCTGGTGTATGATGCAAAAGGGAATGTATCATACCTTAATCCTGCTTTTACCCGTGTGTTTGGATGGAGTTCGGATGAGCTTCTGGGCAATAGGATTGATTTTGTTCCAGATAAAGAAAACCCGGCAGCACAGAAAGCCGTTGCCAGGGTTTTAAAAGGAGAGGGCCTGTCCGGATTTGAGACAGAGCGCAAAACTAAAAGCGGCAGTACGATTGCAGTCCGGATCGGTGCGGCACTGCTTCTGGAGACCCATGGCAAGCCCGATGGCATTGTGGTTAATTTTCAGGACATCACCCAGGAGAAACAGGCACAGGATGAATTGAACCAGATGAACCAGGAGCTTGAAAAAGCCATTGAACAGGCAAATATGATGGCTCAAAGAGCTGAAATTGCCAACGTCGCCAAAAGTGAATTCCTTGCCAACATGAGCCATGAAATCCGCACTCCTTTAAACGGTGTTATCGGGATGACCGGCCTTTTGCTGGATACAGATCTTAATAATGACCAGCGTCATTATGCCGTCATTGTGCAAAACAGTGGAGAATCCCTCTTGACTGTGATTAATAGCATCCTTGATTTCTCAAAAATAGAAGCCGGCAAGCTTGAGATGGAAGTTATCGACTTTGACCTGCGTTCCCTGCTTGATGATTTTGCCTCCATGATGTCTTTGCGGATTCAAAAAAAGAACCTGGAATTTATTTGCGCAGCATCTCCGGACGTGCCTGCCCTGCTCCGGGGTGACCCTGGACGGCTTCGGCAGATTCTTGTCAACCTTGTGGGGAATGCTGCCAAATTTACTTCTAAAGGAGAAATTTCAGTACGGTCGTATCTGGAAAAAGAGACCCCAAAAGAGGTTAAACTTTTATTCTCTGTAAAAGATACCGGGATCGGTATCCCTGAAGAAAAGCATGACTTGCTTTTCCAGAGTTTTACCCAGGCAGATGCTTCCACTACCCGGAAATTCGGGGGCACGGGCCTGGGTTTGACCATTTCCAAAAAACTTTGTGAAATGATGGGAGGAAAAATCGGTTTAAACAGTGAAGTTGACAAAGGATCTGAATTCTGGTTTACAGCCCTGTTTAAAAAACAAAAAGAACCCGTCCATCCAGTCATGCCGCTTGAAAGACCCGCCATGAAAGGAATGCATATCCTGGTGGTGGATGACAATGGGACGAATCGTGAGATACTAAACGGGCAGTTGGATTCCTGGGGGTTCCGGGTCAAAGAGGCGATGGATGGGCCTGAGGCCCTGCACAAACTCTATCAGGCAGACAATAAAAAAGATCCCTTTCAAATTGCTGTTTTAGATATGCAGATGCCGGGAATGGACGGCCTGTCATTAGGTAAGATTATTAAAGCAGATGCAAACCTGAAATCAGTTCACCTGATCATGATGACCTCAATGGGACAGGCGGGTGACGCCAAATTGTTTGAGAAAGCAGGGTTTGCTGCGTACTTAATGAAACCGGTGGGGCATTCAGAACTGTTTGACTGCCTGTCAACTATTATTTCAGGTGATTCCAAACCAAAAACCGAAAGTAGTATTATCACCCGTCACACGGTTCGGGAACTACAGCAGAAAAATATTCGTATCCTCCTGGCCGAGGATAATATTACAAACCAGCAGGTTGCTACAGGCATTCTGAAAAAATTCGGGTTTGTTGGTGTAAAGACTGTAATAAATGGCGTAAAAGCTGTAAAAACATTTAAAGAAGGTTCTTATGATCTTGTTTTAATGGATATACAGATGCCGGAAATGGATGGTTTTGAAGCCACCCGTCAAATTCGAAAAATTGAATCTGAATCCGGCAGAAAAAAAACACCCATCATTGCAATGACTGCTCATGCCATGAAAAAAGACCGGGATAAATGCATTTCAGCCGGTATGGATGATTATGTTTCCAAGCCCGTGGATCCAAAGGTTCTTTTAGAAGCTCTGGAACGCTGGTTACCTAGGGAAAAGGAGGCATCGGATCATTTGGCTTCAGGATCTTGCGACACTTTGAACCAGGAAACAAACCGGGGAATCAATCTGAGGGTATTTGATAAAGGCGCTCTGATGGAACGGGTGATGGGTGATATGGAACTGGCTGAAACGGTCCTTTTAAGTTTTCTGGATGATATGCCCAAACAGATAGATGCGTTAATAAAGTTTATCGATCAAAAAAATACAGGTGAGGCAGGGAAACAGGGACATCAAATCAAAGGCACGGCCGGCAATGTAGGGGCTAATATCCTCGGAGAAATTGCTTATGGCATCGAGGCAGCCGGGAAAGCCGGAGATTTGGATACACTTGTCCTTCTTGTACCCCAACTGGAAAAAGCATTCAATCAATTGAAAAAGAGAATGGAGGAAATGATCTGATGAAAATATTGGTTGCCGAAGATGACATAACTTCTCGGATTATTTTGGAGGGGGTTTTAAAAAAATGGGAATTTACCCTGGTTCTGGCATGTAATGGAAAAGAAGCATGGGATATCATGAAATCCAAGGATGCACCCAAACTTGCGATACTTGACTGGCAAATGCCTGAAATGAACGGGATTGAGCTTTGTCAAAGGATACGTGGAATCAACACCTCTGAGCCCCCCTATCTGATTGTACTGACATCAAAAGATGAGAAAAAGGATATCGTCAAAGCCCTTGAAGCAGGTGCAAACGATTTTATTTCAAAACCCTATGATAATCAAGAACTGCGGGCCAGAATCAATGTCGGCAAACGGATGGTAAATCTCCAGTCCAAACTTGGCGATGCGTACAAAGCATTAAAACATGAAGCCATGCATGACCCTTTGACCAATATTCCCAATCGCCGGTCAATCATGAGGCTTCTGGAAAAAGAGATTGCCAGGGCGAAACGGGGAAAAACCGGCCTGTTTATTGGTTTGTGTGATCTTGATTATTTTAAAAGGGTGAATGACACCTATGGCCATCAAATTGGTGATGAGGTATTGATTGCTTTTACTCGACTGGTTGAGAATAATTTACGGTTAAATGACCATTTGGGCCGGTATGGGGGCGAAGAATTTCTGATTGTGGCATCCTGCCCTGAGGAGTCAAAACAAAACATTATGTTTGAACGGATCTGTGAGTACATTCGGAACAGTGAAATTTCCACTGAAAAAGGAGATATTTCAATTACTGTCTGTATCGGGGTGGCCCGATATACGGGTGTTGAAAATTCTGATGCCTTGCTGGCAGCATCAGATACAGCTTTATATCATGCCAAGAAAATTGGTCGAGACAATGTTGTTTATGCAGATACTATATAGAAACTCTGTTTTTTGGGTTATCCTGACAGGGATGGTGCTTTTTTCCGGCTGTAAAACATTCGAACCTGTGCCGGAAACCTTTCTTCCATTGACGATTCCTGAAGGTTTTTCCATTGATACAGGCGGCAGTGAAGCCATTGAGAGCTGGTGGGAGTCTTTTGGCAGTGACGAGCTCAATGCGTTAATCAAAGATGCAATGGATAATAATTTTGATTTAAAAATCCTTAAAGCTAAAATTGTTCAGGCAAAGGCCGGGGTTGAAAAAGAGGAAGCTTCTTTTTTTCCTGATCTCGGGTTTTCATTAGGGGGACAGAAAAAAGGCACCCGGGTTAAGGAAACCCGCAACAGCAGTTCCGGCTATGATGGCAGCCATTCCTGGAATGGTTCATTAAGCGGGTCTTATACGGCTGATGTCTGGGGGGAGGCCGAGGCTGGAAGACAGGCTCAGGTGTTAACTCTTAAAGCTGCTGAACAGAATTTAAGGATGGCCGGTCTGGAACTTGCGTCAGATATTGCAGAAATCTGGATTGATATTATTGCCGTCCGGAAAAAGAAAAGTATTCTAAACAATCAGATCAAGATCAATAAAACACTGTTGGAACTTTTAATATTAAGGTTTGCTAATGGAAAGGCAAATGCCCTGGATGTATCCCAGCAGCGGGAAGCATTGGCAGAGGCAGGTTCCCAGGTTCCATTACTGGAAAAGCAGGAACGCCTTTCATTGAATAATCTTGCCTTTTTATCAGGGAAAACTGCGATTGCCGATATTGGGGTGAACACAAAAGTCTTTCCTGAACCTGCGCTGCTTCCAAGGGTTGGAATTCCGTCTGATCTGTTGGAAAATCGACCGGATATCCAGGCTGCCAGGCTGAGGTTATCCTCTTCTCAGTGGGAAATTTCGGCAGCCAGAGCAGATCTTATGCCATCTTTTAAACTGACGGCACAGGCCCTGTTTTCAAGTGGAGAGCTTGATCTTTTGTTCCACAACTGGGTGGCAACACTTGCCGGAAGTATTGCAGGGCCGATTTTTGACGGGGGGCTTCGAAAAGCAGAGGTAAAACGGGTCAAAGCTGCTGCCGAAGAGCAATTGAACCTTTATGCTATGACGGTGGCCAAGGCGATTCGCGAGGTTGAAGACAGTCTGGTCAGTATTCAAAAACAGGATGACTATATCAAATTGCTTGAAGAGGAACTATCCGTGGTAAGGCTGACCTTAAAAGATGCAATGGTACAATACCAGAACGGTCAAAGCAGTTATTTGTCTTATCTGATCGCCTGGACCAGTATTGAGAGATTGGAAAGACTATTGGTTGGTGAACAGGCAATAGTTATTAAAGAGCGGATCGGGCTTCACAAGGCCCTTGGATGGAAACCTGCAAAACAGGATTGAATATATGAAGATGCGGAGTCAATAAGATGGATATCCTTAAACTGATGATAAAAATTGCCTTGCCCGTTTGCCTGATTCTGGCAGGCATAGCAGGCTGGAGTTATTTTAAGTCCAAAGAACCGAAAATGAAAAGAACGCCGCCTAAAAAACAGGCGGTTGTAGTGGAGACTATTTCCATGAAGCCGGGGAACTATCAAAGTTCAGTCAGGGCCATGGGTACGGTCATGCCGGACAAAGAGATTATATTAAAATCCAAAGTATCCGGGGAAGTTACAACCATCTCCCGCAGGTTTGTTCAGGGTGGGGTGATGAAAAAGGGAGAAACACTTCTTACTCTTGATGATTCAGATTATAGAATAGAGGTGCAGAAAGCCCGGAGTGCTCTTGCTAAGGCTCTTTCAAATCTTGCCATCGAAAAAGGCAGTCAATTTATTGCAAAAGAGGAACTCAAACTGATGAATGAGGCTTCCAAAGGAGAGGTAACGGCAACAGACCTTGCCTTGCGAAAACCTCAGCTTATCCAGGCAAAGGCAGCAGTAGACAGTGCAAAGGCTGATCTTGAAAAAGCACAATTGAACCTGTCCCGGACAAAAGTCATTGTCCCTTTCAATGCCCTTGTCTTTGAAAAACATGTCAATTCAGGATCACTTGTGACAGCACAGGGGATACTGGCCACTCTGGTGGATGTGGATACTTACAGGATTGAGGCGCAAGTACCGCCGGACCGGCTGGCCGCACTCCATATAGGTCGAGTATCCGACATTGATGCCATTATTCATTCCCAGTATTCAAATCAGACATGGCAGGGGAAAGTGGTTCGAACAACCGGGAAAATGACCGGCAAAAGCCGGATGGCGGGCGTGATTATTTTAGTGCTCGATCCTCTGGGATTAAAAAAACAGGGAAACAGGCCGCAATTGCTGCTGGATGACCATGTGGATGTCAAAATCATGGGAGAAACCCTTGAAAATGTATTTCTTTTGCCTAGATCCATACTCAGAGACGGGAATACCGTCTGGGTTTACAATTCAGGTGTTCTTGAGATCAAAGAAGTAAGCCTTGCCTGGAAGGAAGACGGACGGGTCTATGTCAGATCAGGTATCAGCTCAGGAGACATTGTGGTTACATCGGATCTGCCGGCTCCGGTAAAAGGTATGGCCCTGCAACTGGCCTCAGGAGACCGTCAATGATACAAAAGGGACCTATCGCCTGGATGGCAGGCAATTCGGTTGCAGCCAACCTGATTATGGCCGTGCTTCTCATTGGCGGGCTTTTTATGGGGTTTAACATCAAACAGGAGGTCTTCCCGGAATTCAGCCTTGACAGGGTGAGCATTTCTGTCGCCTATCCCGGAGCAAGTCCGGAAGAGGTTGAAAATGGCATTCTTCTTGCCATTGAGGAAGCTATCCAGGATCTGGAGGGGATTGATGAAATAATTGCCACTGCCAGTGAAGGATATGGTTCCGTCAGTGTGGAAGCCATTGAAGGAACTGATATCAATCGTCTGTGGCAGGAGATTAAAAGTGAAGTGGATCGTATCGGTACTTTCCCGGATGAATCTGAAGAGCCCCAGGTTTCCATTGCTGCAAGAAAAAGAGAAGTGCTCAGGCTTGCCCTGTATGGGGATGCCCAGGAAACAACCATGCGGGCACTGGCAGACCAGATCCGGGATGAGCTGCTTATGGATGAAGGAATTACCCAGGTGGAGCTTGACGGGGTCAGGGAACGGGAAATCCAGATTGAGATCTCAAGACAGACCCTCAGGCGCTACGGCATTACCCTTCAGGATGTGGCACTCACTATTTCCAGGGCCTCGGTGGAGATGGGCGGCGGCAGTATTAAAACCCGGGGAGGGGATATCCTTTTAAGGATCAAGGATCGCATGGATTATGCAAGACAGTATGCTTTGCTCCCCATCGTAACACTGGAAGACGGATCAAGTGTATTGCTTGAAGATATTGCCACAGTTATCGAAGGATTTGAAGAAACAGACAACTGGGCATCGTTTAACGGAAAACGATCTGTTATCATAGAAATTTACAGGATTGGGGATCAGACCCCGACCCAGGTAGCCGTTTCAGGGAAGGCGGTTATAAAACGAATCAATGAATCCCTGCCGGATGGGGTGCACCTGACCGTTTTAAGGGATTTGTCAGAAATTTTCGCTCAAAGAGCCGATCTTTTGCTTCGAAATGCTTACATCGGTCTTGGACTGGTATTTTTCTTTCTGGCACTTTTCCTTGATATCAGGCTGGCATTCTGGGTCAGCCTCGGGATCCCCATTTCTTTTTTAGGCTCTTTTCTTTTTCTATCCCCCACCATATTTTCTATTAACATGATCAGTATGTTTGCTTTTATCGTTACCCTGGGTATTGTTGTGGACGATGCCGTGGTCGTGGGAGAAAATATCTATTTTTTCAGACGTCAGGGACTGCCGTTTCTTGAAGCAGCTGTCAGGGGAACAAAAAGCATTGCCATGCCCGTGGTGTTCAGTGTGATAACCAATATGGTGGCATTTATACCCCTGATGTTTGTCCCGGGATTTATGGGAAAGGTGTTTCAAACCATCCCTTTTGTAGTCATTGCAGTATTTGCTGTTTCTTTGATTGAGAGTCTTTTTATTTTACCTGCCCATTTGAGCCACAAAAAAAGCCGGCCTTTATTTTTTCCTTTAAATTATCTTGAAAAATGGCAGGAAAAGTTTGGCAGGTCTTTTGAAACATTCATCAAAAAATACTATGGAGGGTTTTTGTTCAGGCTTTTACATTATCGATATGCGGTCATTGCTTTTGGCATTGCTTTGCTTATGACAACTGCGGGCTTTGTCTCTTCCGGCCGGATGGGTATGGTGATGTTCCCCAAGGTGGAGTCTGATTATGCTTTCTGTGAGGCGTTTCTGCCCTATGGCACACCTGCTGAAATATTGAGGAATGTTGAGCAGCGCCTTGTCCAGAGCGCCCGTGAGGTTGTTGAAGAAAATGGGAAGCAGCACCTTTCAATGGGTATCTTTTCCCAGGTCAGGGACAACCGGGTCAGGGTCAGAATTTATTTGACTGATCCGGATATCCGCCCGCTAAACACGTCAGAAGTAACAAATATCTGGCGGAAAAAAACCGATAACATACCCGGGCTTGAAACCATTACCTTTGAGTCCAACAGAGGAGGGCCGGGTTCTGGAAAGAATTTAACTGTAAGCCTTAGTCACAGAGAGATAAACATGCTGGACAGGGCAGGAGAAGATCTGGCCCAAAGTCTTTCAGGGTATCCCATTGTTCATGATATCGATGACGGATCCGCCAAAGGGAAAAAACAATTTGATATTACCTTAAGCCCTGCCGGAAAGCGGATGGGACTGACATCAAAGGAAGTGGCCAATCAGATTCGCCATGCCTTTCAGGGGGTATCTGCCGTAAAGAACCAGCGCGGGAGAAGCGAGGTCACGGTCAGGGTCCGGCTGCCGGAAGAGGAAAGGATGTCGGAATCAACCTTTGAAGAACTGGTGCTGCTGGCGCCTGACGGAGAAATTCAGCTTCGGAATGCCGTGGAAACCATAACAGGCAGGGCCTATACGTCAATTAAAAGGACCAATGGAAGGCGTGAAATCTTAGTCACGGCCAATGTCCGGCCACCATCCCAGGCAGAAAATATTTTAAAGGATATGAAAAAAGAAATTCTGCCGACTCTTTTGGGTAAATATCCCGGTCTGTCTTATAGTTTCAAAGGGCGCCAGGCAGATATCAGGGAAAGCATATCCGCTTTATTAAAGGGGCTTGGAATGGCATTGCTTTGTATCTTTGCCCTTTTGGCTATCCCGTTTAAAAGTTATCTTCAACCCTTTATAATCATGTTCTGTATTCCTTTTGGGATGATCGGTGCCATTGCCGGCCACGTTATAATGGGATATTCCCTTTCTGTCATGAGTCTTTTCGGGCTTGTAGCAATGTCCGGGGTTGTGGTCAACAGTTCTCTGGTACTGATTGATTTTGCTAATCGGCGATACCGTGAAGGGGTGCCTGCCTTGTATGCGGTTCATTCGGCAAGTATCCAGAGGTTCCGGCCTATTTTACTGACTACATTGACCACCTGTGGCGGGCTCGCACCCATTATCACTGAAACATCAAGACAGGCAAGGTTTATGATCCCCATGGCAATTTCCTTGGGATTCGGCATATTGTTTGCCACATTTATCACGCTTGTGATGGTGCCATGCCTTTATATGATTCTTGAGGAT
>JAHOYS010000290.1 GCA_019038815.1 Desulfobacterales bacterium
GAGAAAAAAGCATCCAATGAAAAATCAGGGCCTGCTACTGCTGATTGCCGATCCTGTCATGTCGCAAAAAAGCCCGTAGGATCCTCCTGGGAAAAAATTAATTTTGATAAATCGCTTCATTTTATCCATGAAAGTGCAAAAGGGATCAAGAGTAAAGATACTTCAAGTAATGATAATTGCAGTGCCTGTCACCATAAATATAATGAAAAAACAAAAGAGATATTCTATATCAAGGGTGAGGAAGAATCCTGCGGGTATTGCCATAAACCGGAAACACAGGACAGCATAAGACCTATTCGGGAAGCATCCCATGATTCTTGCGTAAAGTGTCATCAAGCCTTGAAAAGTAAAAATACAGATGCGGGACCCGTAACATGTAATGGCTGTCATGATAAAAAGGAACAGCAGAAGATTAAAAAAGTTTCCGATATCCCTCGACTTAAACGAAATCAGCCGGATGAAGTTGCCATCACAGGCTGGACACCTGGCAGCCAGACGACTAAAGCCTATATGAACGGTGTTGCTTTTAATCATAAATTTCATGAAACAAAAACTGATACCTGTAAAGCATGCCACCACGAAACATTGAAAAAATGCAATGACTGCCATAAGACAGGCGGGGGAGATTCAAAAGGCGGATTTGTCAGTCTTGAACAGGCGATGCACAATCTGGATAACACAAGGAGTTGTGTCGGCTGCCACAAGGAATTCACAAAAAGTTCTGATTGCGCCGGCTGCCATTTTCAGGCACCCGTTAAAAAGGATAATTCCGACTCTTGTAAAACATGCCATAATTTGCAGCAGGACCAGCTGCAGGCCATGGAACCCGGGAAAGTTGCAAAAGAAGTATTAGCTGATCTTTCTGAAAAGTACAAACTTGTTGCACAAGATAAGATTCCTGAAAAAGTTGTTATCGGTGCCTTGTCCAATGAATATATGCCCAGTCAGTTTCCGCACCGAAAGGTGGTCCAGGCTATTTCCCAGCGGGTTGAGAAAAGCAATATGGCCAAGGCGTTTCATAATGACCAGGCAGGGCTGTGTATGGGATGTCATCATAATAGCCCCAAAACACTTGAACCTCCCCAATGTGCATCCTGCCACAGTAAAAAAGGTCCTGGCCGGGATGGCAGGCCCGGATTAATGGGCGCATATCATGGTCAGTGCATTACCTGTCACCAGAAAATGGATATTAAATCCGTTGCAGCAACGGACTGTGCCAAATGTCATGAAGAAAAGAAATAGAATATTCAAAGGATACAAATAATAAGGGTAAAATTATGGCTATTTCTCGTAGAAAGTTTTTGGGTTCACTTGGAGCGGCTGTCGGTGCCACCACAACTGGTTCCCTGACAAAAGCCTATGGTGCCGCAAACAAACATTTCAACGGATATCCGGGAAGCTCTGGAGTTCTGCATGATATCACCAAGTGTATTGGATGCAGAAAATGCGAACAGGCCTGCAACAAGGTAAATGATTTGCCGCAGCCTGAAAAGCCGTTTGAAGATTTAAGTATTCTGGATAAAAAGCGGCGTACCCAGGCAGAGGAGTATACGGTTGTCAATCAATTTTCCGCCCGGGAAAAAATCTTTGTAAAAAAACAGTGCAACCATTGCCTTGAACCTGCATGTGCCTCTGCCTGTTTTGTTAAGGCGTTTAAAAAAACACCTGCCGGGCCCGTTGTATATGATGAGTCTCTGTGTGTGGGGTGTCGTTACTGCATGGTTGCATGCCCCTTTGAAGTTCCGGCCTATGAATATGATAAAGTTCTCACCCCGAGAGTGACAAAATGTACCATGTGTGCTCCCCGTTTGGAAGAGGGTAAGCTTCCGGGCTGTGTTGAAGCATGTCCCAGGGAAGCATTGATTTTTGGAGATAGAAAAGAACTTTTAAAGATTGCAAAATCTAAGATTCAAAAATATCCTGATCAGTATATTGATCATGTGTACGGTGAACATGAAATGGGAGGGACAAGCTGGCTTTACCTTTCCGGGCAACCGTTTGAGTCCATTGGCATGAGAGAGGACCTGGGAACAACATCAGCGCCTGAACTGACGGCAGGACCCCTTTCAGCTGTTCCCATTGTTGTAGGACTTTGGCCGGTATTATTAACCGGTGTCTATGCCATTTCCAAGAGAAAAGATAAGATAGCCAAAGAAGAAAAAGAAGACGCATTGCAGGCGGCAAGAGTTCAGGCCAATGAAGATATGAATAAAAAATTGGAAGAACAAAGGGAAAAAATGACCAAAGAGAAAACCGCAGCAATTAATTTTGAAGTAAAAAAAGCTCTTGAAGAAGCCGCAAAAGAAAAAGAAAAAGAAGCTGAAGCCGGGGAAGTTGAAGATTCAGAAGAAAAAGGCAAACAGGAGGAGTAAAATGGATTTGGATAACCAGATTCCTGAAAATAAAAAATTTACTGTGTTTAATGTGGTGGTAGGTATCATTCTTGTGGGCGGACTTGTGTTAACAATCTTGCGGTTTACAAAGGGCCTGGGTACGGTAACCAACCTTGATAACAACAACCCCTGGGGTATATGGATCGGGTTTGATCTTTTGTGTGGTGTCGCCCTTGCAGCAGGCGGTTATGTAACATCTGCAGCATGCTATATCTTTGGATTGAAACGATTCCATTCAGCTGTACGTCCTGCTATTTTGACTGCATTTTTGGGTTACGCTCTTGTTGTGCTTGCCCTTCATTATGATGTGGGTCAACCTTGGCGCCTGCCTTATCCCATATTTTATTCTCCTGGAACCTCTTCTCTGCTTTTTGAAGTGGGACTTTGTGTATTCCTTTATCTTACTGTATTATTCATCGAATTCAGCCCTGCTGCCATGGAGTGGCTGGGGCTCAAGAAGCTACGTAATTGGGTTGTAAAATTAACCCTGTTGTTGACAATTTTCGGTGTCATCCTTTCAACCCTCCATCAATCGTCCCTGGGTGCTCTTTTTATGATTGCGCCGTCAAAGCTTCACCCATTATGGTATTCCTCTTATCTGCCGATATATTTTTTCATATCCAGCATGTTTGCAGGCATGTCCATGGTTATTTTTGAAGGAAGTCTTGCACATCGCCATCTTAAATACAAAATGGATGAAACTCATCTGAAAGAAAGTACAGGGGTTGCCTTGGGATTTGCCAAAGCTGCTTCATTGGTTATGATGGGATATGCATGTATCAAGATCGTCGGCCTTTCCATAGACAGCAACTGGCATTATCTTGCCACTGGCTGGGGACTCTGGTTCCTTTTGGAACTGGTTGGATTTGTCCTTTTTCCTGCTATTCTTTATGCAATGGGTTCAAGGGAAAAGAATCTTATGTTCATCCGGCTGGCATCAATCTGGACGGTTCTGGGGATCGTATTAAACAGACTCAATATTTCCGTTGTGGCATTTAACTGGCATCTGCCCTCAGCTGAAAGGTATTATCCAAGCTTTATGGAGATAGGCACTTCTGTTTTTATTGTAACCCTTGGAATTGTGGTTTACAGATTTATTGCAACCCGGATGCCCATTCTTCACGAGCATCCTGATTACAAGGCCCATTAGACGGATAAGGAGGATATTTTGGAAACCACTATTTTTACACTTCAGGATTTTATGACATATACCAAAGGGATAACATATATCATTATGGGTGGAATCCTGATTTTTATGCCGCTTTTCTGGAAATTTTTGACAGATAGAGAAGATGATTAGAAAAATTTTTATTATATGTATGGAGGGTTAAACAATGCATGACCTCTTAACCGGTTTATTTTTCTGGATAGCGCTGGGCGTCTTCCTGATTGGCGTGCTTGCACGATTAATCATGTATTTCAGAGGGTTAAGCTGGCAACTGGACAGGGTGGCCTATACCTCGCACCCAGGTGCAGGATTCAAGGGAGCTGTCCGGTCCATCTATAAATGGCTGATTCCGTTTGGAACATATGGCTGGCGTACCCAGCCGTTTATCACAATTGTCTTTTTCGGGTTCCATATCGGTGCTGTGTTGATTCCTCTTTTTCTATTGGGACATAACCTGTTCCTCCAGGAAAAACTGGGGATTTCATTTTTTACTTTAAACCCTTGTTTTGCTGACATATTAACCTGGACAGTAGTCATAAGTGCCTTTTTTCTTATATTAAGACGACTGGTTCTTCCCGAGGTCAGGATAATGACCACACTCTATGACTATTTTATCTTAGGCGTAGCCATTGCCCCCTTTGTTACAGGTCTTTTTGCACGATACCAGGTCGGGGACTATTCATTTTGGCTGAATATGCATATTTTTTGTGGAGAGATCCTTTTGATTGCCATACCCTTTACCAAGCTGTCTCATGTTTTTTTGTTTTTTGCGTCCCGAGCCCAGCTTGGAATGGATTTTGGAATTAAGAGGGGGGGAATGAAAGGGACAAAAATGGCTTGGTAGACAATACCCGGCCTGCCTAAAGTTTTAAGGAGAACAATCCATGCCCGAAGGAAAATTTTGCAATAAAAAACCCATAGACACAGCAGAAGGTATTAATGAACTTCTGTCAGATACCAGTGGGAATAACTATTACCAGGAAATGAAAGAACTGGATATTGACAGCGATCTTTTATGGAAGACCATACAAAATACCTGCAAGTCACGCACAAAAACCTGGCTGGAGATCTGCGCCCATTGCGGAATGTGTGCTGAATCCTGTTTCCTCTACCAGGTCAATGGGAGGGACCCCAAACAGGTGCCCGCATATAAGATTCAGTCGACCCTTGGTGAAATTATCAAAAGAAAGGGAAAGGTTGATAATCAGTTCATGCGGGATACCATGGAAACTGCATGGTCTAAATGCACCTGCTGCAACAGATGCGGTACATATTGTCCCCATGGGATTGATACCGGCATCATGTTCAGCTATCTTAGAGGTCTTTTGTATCAGCAGGGGTTTGTGCCCTGGGAGCTGAAAATCGGTGCGGGAATGCATCGGGTTTACAGAGCGCAAATGGATGTTACAGATGAAGATTTTGTCGATACCTTTGAGTGGATGGTGGAAGAGTATGAAGATGACTATCCCGGGCTCACCGTTCCGGTTGACGTGGAAAACGCTGATATCATGTACACGGTAAATGCAAGGGAAGTTAAACACTATCCCGAAGACCTTGCTGAAGCGGCTATTTTATTTCATATGGCAGGTGAGAACTGGACGGTTCCTTCAAAAGGGTGGGAACAGACAAGCCTTGCCATGTTTGCCGGTGACTGGGCTGCATGTAAAATGCAGGTGGAAAGCGTGTATGAGGCCATGGAAAGATTAAAACCTGCCAGAATGATTGGAACCGAGTGCGGCCATGCCCACAGGGCCACTGTCATCGAAGGACCTTACTGGGCAGGACGAAAAAATGGTCAACCGCCGGCTGAGTCCATCCACTATGTAGAATGGCTGGCAGAAGCACTTAATACAGGAAAACTTAAAATTGATCCTTCCAAAAGGATCAAAGAACTTGTAACGCTTCAGGATTCATGCAATTACATCAGAAATCATGGCCTGAAGAAAGCAACACGAGATATTATCAAACATATTGTTGAACCCGGATATTTTGTTGAAATGTCGCCCAATAAAGAGCATAATTATTGTTGCGGCGGCGGCGGGGGGTTTAATGGTATCGGTTTGTTCAGAAAGCAGCGAAACATAGCGCTGCTTACAAAGAGAGACCAGATCCTGGCTACCGGAGCAAAGCTTGTCCTGGCACCCTGCCATAATTGCTGGGATGCTATTCGGGATCTTGAAGAGGAATATGAGATTGGTATCCGTTGGTCGTTTTTAAAACCAATTGTAATAAAAATGCTGGTAATACCGGAGCATTTAAAACCAGAGGAATAAAAGCCTTTTGATCATTTAATGAAATGAGGTTTGATATGTTTAAAAAAATATTATTTGCAACATCTGCAACCCAGGCCAGCGATCATGCGGCAAGGGTTGCCTTTAACATTGCCAAAAATTACCAGTCAAGCTTGAATATTTTTCATGTCATGGGGGTTCCCACAAGGGGATACAGCCAGGTTGTCATCGATGTGAAAACCAAAGAAGAGGTTGCTGTTGATGAAGACTATACCGCCTGGGTAACAGAAGAGGTCAGGACTTATTATGAAAAACATCTGGATGGAAGCTTTGAACATACCATAGATGTCGCAGTGGGATTTCCTGCCCGGGAGATCTTAAGGCAGGCAAAAACCATCAAGCCTGATTTGATACTGATCGGTGGGAGTACCGGTGATGAAGATGAGTCGGTGTACAAAAAAAATTCAGCAGGTTCCACTCTTCAAAAAGTGGCCAAGGCAGCTAAATGTCCGGTCCTTGTGGTGAACAGGCCCGCAGCTTCTTTTTGGGGAGGACTGTCAAATATTGTTTTTGGTACGGATTTTTCAAAAACATCAGACAAGGCATTTGATTTTGCCATGAAGGTTGCCAAAGCGCTTGACTGCGAAGTAAATGTCTTCCATGCCATTGATATTACACCTTTGCATACCGGCAAAATATTAACCCAGGATGAGATTGAACAGCAGATAAGAGAATCCTTAAGAAAGATCCGGGCGCGGTATGAACCCCGCTTGAAAGAGCTCAAAGCCTACTCCATGGATGTGGCAGAAGGGATTCCCTATATGGAGATTGTCAAGTATGCCAGGGATAATATGGCTGATCTGATCATTATGGCACATCATTCAAGAAAAGTTGTATCAGATGATACAAGACTGGGGGGGAATGTAGAACAGGTTATCGTCAGGGCCGGGTGCCCGGTAATAAGTATAAACAAATAAGAATCAGAGGGTGTTATGAAAAAGAAAATTCTGGTGATTGATGACGATTTGAATATTAGAGATTATCTTGTTTCCCTGTTTAATGATAATGGTTATGAAGCCTATATTGCCGGGGATGTAAAAGAAGGGATAAAAGAGGCAAATAAGATCAAACCAGACCTTATTACGCTTGATATTGAAATGCCGGGAGAATGGGGGCCTCGGTTTTACCGTCAGCTTTCACAGGATCCTAAACTTAAAAATATTCCGGTTATCGTTATCAGTGGTCTTTCAGGTCATCAATACGCGGTTGTCAAGGCAGTGGCTTCCCTTACAAAACCCTTTGACCGGGAAGAATTGTTGAAAATTGTAAAAGAAACGCTCAATTAAGTTAAGTATTTTTAATTCATTATGGCAAACAAGCTATTACTTATAAATGGTGATAAAGATTTTGCCGGGGCTTTAAAAACCTATATAGAGCGCCAGCAATACAAAGTTGTCATTGCAAGCACCTTTGACGAGGTGAGGCATCAGCTTGATTATCTTAGCTGGGATATTATTATTGCTGATCCGTTCCTCAGTGAGGATATGGCAGCATGTCTTGATTCAGCTAAAAAGAAAAACTCTCTTGTTCAGCTTATTATTCTTACACAAAGGGATAAGCTTGAAACTGCTATGGATATTTTTGAATCCAGTGTGCTTCGTTACCTTGAAATGCCGGTTAACAGCAAGGCGCTGGATCTTGCCCTCATTGCGGCCTGTAAAAATATTTCTTTTAATATAAAAGTCAGCCGATACTCAGAAACGCTTGCCGACCTTCACAGTACGCAGGACTTATTAAACCAGTTGTTTGAAGAGGTTCCGTGCTATATTTCGGTGCAGGACAGGAATTTCAGGATTACAGCAGCCAACAAATTATTCAAGCAGCATTTCGGCAGCCAGATCGGCGAGTTTTGTTTTGAAATTTATAAACACAGAACATCACAATGCAATGAGTGTCCCGTTGCAGAAACATTTCAGGACGGCAAATCCCACAGTACCGAAGAGATTGTTACATCCAAATTCGGCAAACAGTATAATGTTTTGACCCAGACAGCGCCCATCAGAAATGAAAAGGGTGAGATCACCCAGGTAATGGAAATATCCACCAATATTACCCAGATCCGGCAATTGCAGGATCACCTTATTTCATTAGGCTTGATGCTGGGCTCCATGTCCCACGGGGTAAAAGGTATGCTGACAGCATTGGATGGGGGTGTTTATCAGCTTGAAACAGGCCTTACCCAAAAAGATGATGACAGGGTTTTTAAAGCTTCTGGTCAGATTAAGACCATGGCGGATAAAATCAAGAACATGGTGCTTGAGATTTTATATTATGCTAAATCACGGGAACTGCAATACGAAGAAACAACGGTTTTAACTCTTGCTGAAAGTGTTATTTCCAGTGTAAAGCCAATGGCCAAAAAAAATGCTGTCAAGTTAGAAGTCTCTATTCCAAAAAATCTTGGAAAAATTGATGTTGATCGCAAATGGATGGAGGCATCCCTTGTTAATTTTCTTGAAAATGCTGTAGACGCATGTGTGCTTGACAGGGATAAAAATGACCATCTTATAAAATTTTATGTGAAAAAAAATTCCAGAAATCAAATTTGTTTCACCATTGAAGACAATGGTATTGGTATGGACACTGAAACAAAAGATAAAATGTTCACACTTTTTTTTACATCCAAAGGATCACAAGGGACGGGGCTTGGTCTTTTTATTGCTCACCGGGTGATTAAATACCATGGCGGAACGGTTGAGGTTGAATCGGAACAGGGTAAAGGAAGTCAATTTTATATCTGTCTGCCTTTTCGAAAACCGGATAATGCAAACAATGTTGAATTTCCCATGGCAAACCATTAGAATTATTTTTTTATTTTCATATACATAAATTTAAAGGAAAACAATGCGACTGACAACCAAAAGCAGATATGGAACAAGGCTTATCCTTGATATTGCTGTTTACGGCAAGGAGAAACCGGTTCCTTTGAGCGAGGTTTCCAGTCGACAGAACATTTCATCAAAATATCTGGAGCAGCTTACGGGTAAATTGAAGAAAGCAGGTATTATAAAAAGCCATCGAGGCCCTTTCGGCGGACACATGCTTGCAAAATCCCCTGATGAAATAACCATTGGATCCATTGTAAGAATCCTGGAGGAATCGACCGCTATTACAGATTGTGCAGAAAAGGAAAACCAGGTCTGCGGTGTCTGTAACAGAGCAGGAGAATGCCTGTCCCAGTGGGTATGGGTTGAGGCCAGCCGCGCAATGTTTGACCGGCTGGATAAAATCACCATTTCAGGTCTTCTGGCGATCGGAAAAGAAAAATTCAAGAAAGATTAGAGAATATTCCACAAGTTAACTCGAAGTACTTATCGTATATTTGATTCCGGAAAGAGCCGTTTGTTTCAGCTTCGTAAACACTGTTTACATGATTGATCCCCCATTATTTTTTCTTGACTTGTTTATTTGAGATAAGTAAATCTTATTTGTTCAATAGTTAACACATAAAAAAGGTGGAGTATGGCCCTCAAACTTACAGATCAAAGAGATATCGATTTTGTTCTTTATGAACAATTCCAGGTGGATGCATTTTTAACATCAGACAAATACAAAGCATTTAATAAAAAAATGTTTGATATGGTGGTAAAAGAAGCAAAAAATCTGGCGGTTAAAGAAATTTTTCCCACTTATACAGAATGCGACAAAGTTGGTGTGTCATTTGAAAATGGTATGGTCAAGGTGCCGGAATGTTTAAGAAAGCCCCATAAACTTCTGGTGGAAGGTGAATGGGGTGCTTTGACCGAAAGTCCTGACTATGGCGGGCAGGGGCTTCCCTTTACCATAGCCCAGGCAGCCATGGAATACCTTACAGGCGCAAATTATATTTTAACAACCTATCCCATTCTCAGCCATGGGGCAGGGAAAATGATCGATCTTTTTGGGACCAGAGAGCAAAAAGATCTGTTTTTGGAAAAACTATATACCGGTGTCTGGGGCGGCACCATGCTGTTGACTGAGCCCGGCGCAGGATCAGATGTCGGAGCATTGACCACTTCGGCAAAAAAACTGGATGACGGCACCTGGGAAATCACTGGCAGTAAAATTTTTATTACAAATGGAGAACAGAACCTTACAGACAATATCATCCATCCGGTCCTTGCCAGAATAGAAGGGGCACCTGCCGGGACAAAAGGGATTTCTCTTTTTATTGTTCCCAAAATATGGGTCAATGCAGATGGAACATTGGGCGAACCCAATGATGTGATCTGTACAGGTGTTGAAGAAAAGATGGGGCTCCACGGCAGTCCAACCTGCTCCCTGTCTCTTGGAAGCAAAGGAAAATGCCGGGGATTTTTGCTGGGCAGCCCCAACCGGGGAATGGAAATCATGTTTCACATGATGAATGAAGTCCGCCTGGAAGTCGGAACACAGGCTTTTGCCAGTGCAAACCTGGCTTATATGCATGCCCTTGATTATGCAAAACAAAGACTTCAGGGCCGCAGCATTGAAAAGCTTGCCGACCATGGTGCTGGGCAGGTACCGATTATCCGTCATCCCGACGTGAAACGGATGCTGTTAAAGATGAAATCCTATGTGGAAGGCATGAGAAGTCTTATTTATTATATTGCTTTTTGTTTTGATAAAAAAGAGATGGCAGCAGATAAGAAGGAGGCCATGCATTATTCAAATCTGGTGGAAATTTTAACGCCGGTGGTTAAAGCCTATTCCAGTGAAAAAGGGTTTGATGTCTGTGTTGAGGCTATGCAGGTTTTTGGCGGGTACGGATATACCAGAGAGTATCCTGTGGAACAGACGGTCAGAGATTGTAAAATCGCGTCCATTTATGAAGGTTCAAACGGTATCCAGGCCATGGATTTTCTGGGACGGAAGGTTGCAGGAAATAAGGGGCTTATGCTTACCGAACTGATCAATGAAATTAAATCCACCATACGGATAGCTGAATCGAACGAGAACCTGGCACAGCTTGCAATAACATTAGAATCCGCCCTCATATTGTTTGAAACCACTTGTAAAAATACCAGTAACGCCATGTTTTCAAAGCATATGGCATCTGCCTTTGCCTGTGCCCATCCATTGCTGGAAGCTTCAGGTGACATTATAATGGCGTGGATGCTGCTGTGGAGGGCCACCATTGCCGATAAAAAACTTGATACAAAGGAAAGTGCTTTTTATCAGGGCAAAATCAAGGCGGCTCAATTTTTTATCATGACCATCATTCCTGCGGCCATGGGAAAATTGACGGCTATCACATATGAAAATAACCCGGCAGCCAGTATGGAAGAACATTTATTTTAAAAACAGTTAAGGATTGAAACTAAAGTACAGGAGAGAATAAGAATGGAAGATGTTGTTATAGTATCCGCTTGTAGAACAGCGATTGGCACTTTTGGCGGGACCCTGCTCCCTATGAATGGCGCAAGCCTTGCAGCAGTCACCATGAAAGAGGCCATTAAACGGGCGAATATTGAGCCTGAGATGATAGATGATATACGATACGGATGCTGCATGGAATCGTGCGACACGCTCAATGTGGCAAGAGTCGGTGCATTGCTGGCCGGTATTCCGGATACAGTACCGGCTGTCTCCATCAACCGGGTCTGTATTTCCGGTATGGAAGCTATGATTTCCGGAATGGCCATGATCCAGGCGGGTATGGCAGATATAATTCTTGCTGGCGGGACAGAGCATATGTCATCA
The DNA here is from genome assembly GCA_019038815.1 of Desulfobacterales bacterium. Classification (GTDB taxonomy): domain Bacteria; phylum Desulfobacterota; class Desulfobacteria; order Desulfobacterales; family Desulfobacteraceae; genus Desulfobacula. The sequence goes on from JAHOYS010000290.1 coordinate 11,514, forward strand.
GTGCCGTACAGTGTTCCCAATGCCCGTTGGGGATGCAGGCTCCAGGATCAGAAATTTGTGGATGACATGATCCATGCCCTGCACTGCGGCTCCTACATTATCCCCCATCCCGAGGACGGACCCGTGGATGAGACAAAGCCCCCTTTGAGTTACTTTGTGGGTAAACCTTATATCATGGGTCATACCACTGAATTTATCGCTCAGCATCTTGATATATCCAGAAAAGAGATGGATGAAGTCGCTTTAAGAAGCCACAATGAAGCTGAACGTGCCACACATGACGGATCATTCAAAGATGAGATCGTGCCAGTTGAAGTTCCTCAAAGAAGAAAAGATTCCGTCATTTTTGATAAAGACGAACACTTCAGGCCGGGGATAACCATGGAACAGCTTTCCGCCCTTCCATCAGCCTTTGTGCCAAAAATCGGTAAAGTGACAGCCGGCAATTCTTCGGGCATTAATGACGGGTCAACCGGTATGATAATCATGTCTGCCTCAAAAGCCAAAGATTTAAATCTTACACCCATAGCCAGGATAAAAGCAACATCAAGGGGAGCCTGCCACCCGTCCGTTATGGGGCTTTCGCCGGTACCGGCGGTTAAGAATTTAATCAAATCATCCGACATTGAACTTTCTGATTTTGAACTCATTGAATTGAATGAGGCATTTGCCGGGCAATACCTGGGATGTGAGAAAGAACTGGGGCTCAATAGAGACATCACCAATGTCAATGGTTCAGGAATTGGACTTGGCCATCCCGTGGGCTCCACCGGTGCAAGGATTGTGGTCTCCTTGATATATGCCATGAAAAATCAGAATAAATCCCTTGGCCTTGCCACCCTTTGCGGCGGTGGCGGGATATCCATGGCATGTGTCATAGAAATGCTTTAGTCAATATAGCTTTTTTAAAAAACCAGCACAGGATAATTATCCGGCAACAGGTTTCAGTAACCGCAACAGGGCAAACCCGGCAATGATAATTCCAGAAATTATCCAGAACGCTAATGTATAGCTTCCGGTAACATCAAATATCTGGCCTGCCATAATCGGGCCTATTGCGCCTCCGACAGTACCGAAAAAAATAACAATGCCAAACAGGGAGCCATGAAACCCGATGCCGAAAAATTCAGCAACAATGGGTGAAATAATAGTAAAAAAACTCCCATGTGCAAGCCCGTACATACAGGCAAAAACATATAGTTTCCACAGACTATCTGCCGTTTGAAGCCACAGGAGACTCAACATCAATACAAAAAAACAGACGAACAACATTTTTTTGCTTTTAATGCGGTCAATGGCAATACCTGTTACAAAACGACCGGCCATGCTTACGGCGCCAATTATTGAGAGGATGGATGCTGCATACTGCTGTTCAATACCCAGATCCATGGCATGGGGGACAATGTGCACCAGAATGCTCATCATGCAATACAGGATTGACATGTTGATAAGGCATATAATCCAGAACTGGATAGTGTGAAGAGACTGGCGAAAAGTAAATTGAACTTCCGGGACTGTAGCCTTTTGTTGTTCTTTTTGATGCCCGGAGGCGTAATCATCCGGATCTCGTTTCAGCAGGCTTGCGATAATTATCAGGAGAATAGATGATAGAAGTCCCATCACCAGAAATGCATTTCTCCATCCATAATTTAAGATCAGGATACTTGCCAGCAGGGGCAGGCAGAACTGTCCTGCACCTGTGCCAACTTTGGTTATCCCAGTCATCATTCCTCTGTTGTGGGAAAACCATCTTGTAATAGTTGTCAGGGCGATGACATCAATGGCACTTATTCCGATTCCGAAAATGAGCCCGAAAAACAGATACAGCTGCCATATTTGTGTTACCGTGTACATGAGAGAACAGCCTAAACCAAGAAAAACAGCCGTTACTGCCATGAGTTTTCTGGGGCCGAAATTATCATTCAATCTGCCGATAAGGATTCCAAAAATTCCAGAGATGATGAATGCTGCCGAGGAAGCCCCGGAGATCACAGCCCTTGACCAGCCAAACTCTGCCATCAGTGGATTAAAGAAAACACCATAAGAGATGTAAGTACCAATACCGATTGCCTGGATACCGAAACATAGACCAACAATTACATTAGCGTAGGGTGGATTTTTGTGCATTGTTTCCTTTAATTTAAATTTTCCTAATTGCCTGTTTAGTGGTTTTTTAAAAATTTTACAATAGTTTTGATAATAATGAAGCACAAATAATTCCAGACCTGTCTTTACTGTATATTTTTTAATACAATTGTCTTGTTAAGTTTGTACAGCCATTGCAAATTTCGGGCCTTTTTGTTACTCATAGCCTGGCATATTAATTTAAAATTTAGAAAATTTAAGGAGACCTTAATGCAAAATTGTAAAAAATGTTTTCTGGTTCTGATTATTTTGTTTTTTTTCAATATTCAATGTTTTGCCACTGAAGAGAAAAAACAGGAAATTGAGAAAGCTGATCTTGAGAAGCAGATCAGCTATGCTCTTGGATATGATATTTTTGATAAATTAAAAGAAACAGTTGAACTTGACCCCACATTTTTTATCATGGGAGCCAGGGACAGCCATGAAAAGCAGCCCAGACTGACAGAGGAGAAGTTAAGGGAAGTTTTGGTATCTTATCAGCAGCTGGCAAGGCAAAAACAGATGGAGAGGATTAAAATGGAATCCAAAGCAAACAGAGAAAAAGGAGCCATGTTTTTAGAGAAAAATAAGCAGAAAGAGGGTGTTGTAACTCTGCCGTCCGGGCTTCAATATAAGATTATTACAGAGGGTGACGGTCCTTTGCCAAAGGCAACGGATACGGTAGAGTGTCATTATAAAGGCACGCTAATTGACGAAACTATATTTGACTCTTCCTATCAAAGGGGTAATCCCGCAACATTTCAGGTGGGCGGTGTAATCCAGGGCTGGATTGAAGCCTTGCAGCTGATGAAGGTCGGATCAAAATGGGAATTGGTTATTCCGCCGGACCTGGCATATGGTGACAGAGGGGCGGGATCTATCATAAAACCGGGCTCCACCCTGATTTTTGAAGTCGAATTATTGGGCATTGTGGAGTAATCTATTATGCTGGTTCTTGGCATAAACGGCAGTCCGCGCCATAAAGGAAATTCTCACTGTCTTATGTCCTGCTTCATGGAAGAAATGAAAGCCAAAGGATATGACATTCAGGTGTTGAATGCCGTTAAGCTCAAGATCAATCCCTGCATAGGATGCGGCAATTGTGAAAAAAAAGGTGTGTGTGTCTTTGAGGATGAGTTTACCCATATTTTTCTTCCGGCAATGATAAAGGCCGATATTGTTGTGATCAGTTCGCCGGTCTATTTTTATGCTTTTCCGGCAGCGCTTAAGACCCTGATTGATCGTATCCAGGTGATGTGGTCACGAAAATACAGGCTGAAAATGGATGAATTTAAGGGTCGCAAACGCAAAGGAATACTTCTGGCATCAGGTGCCACCCATGGTAAAGACCTTTTTGACGGGTTGAAGCTGACAGCCAGGTATTTTTTTGATGCAGCAGACATAAAATATGAAACATCGCTTTGTTACAGGGGTATGGATGAAAAAGGTGAGATGGAAAAGTATCTCCCCCTTTCTGAAGATATCAGGGATCTGGCCCGGAATCTTTAATTCTTTTTCCGGGCATCCACCCCATGTTTTTTTTTGTTTGAATTGAGTTTCAGCGCAGTGAGAAGGCCTTTGTCCTTTATGGTGTAAAACATGAGTTTTCTCTTGTTCATGCTGAAGAATTTTTTGCCGTATTTAGAAAGCTTGTCCCGATCAATCTCAAATCCAAGCCCTGGCGCATAGGTTGGGTGAAGAACACCTTTATCGTGCATAAACGGTTTTTTCAAGATTCCGTCCCGTTTTTCCATGGTCCATGAAGGCGGGTTAATGGGGTATTCTAAGGGTTTAGTGCCGTTGAACCCGCTTGCCAGCAGGACATTAAGATTGACAGCAAACCCGATACCGTTTGTCCAGGTATGGGGTGTAAATTTCAAATGATGCTTGCGGCAATAGTCTGCCACTTCAAGTGCATGCTGAATACCACCGGTCATAATGGCATCCGGTTGAAAAATATCATAACATTTTTTTTCAATCATCATTTTAAGTTCACTCTTCCCGCTGGTGTGTATTTCACCGCCTGCAATGGGAATTTTGCTGTGCTTTGTCAACTTTGCAAGGCTTTCATAATCATCCATGGGAAGGGGTTCTTCAAGCCAGGCAATATTCATGTCTGCGCAGGCATCGGCAAAATATTTGGCGCGTTCAAGGTCCCATAACGGGGCATCATTGATAATGGTTACCCGCCATCCCTGGTTGGCATCCACTCCAATAGTCATTTTATCACCCACAGCATCCGCAACTGCCTTGACATGGCTGATATCTTTTTGAACATCAAAGTCATGGACACGGATTTTTATGGTTTTAAAGCCTTCTTCATATCTTTTCCGGGCCTCAAAAACCCTTGAGGCCTCATCTTTGATTTCACCGGTGGAGGCATAAAGTTCAACCGGCTCTCTTCTGCCGCCTAAAAGTTCGTATACGGGTTTGTCTTCAAGTTTCCCTTTGATATCCCAGAAAGCCGGTTCAATCCAGTTTGCTCTGACACCCAGATAGCCGACTTCCCTGAGCCGCTGGAGCATTAAATCAATATCGGTGGCATCATGGCCTATAAGATAGGGAGCGATTAAATTACCGATTCCCAATCTTTCCGAAGCAATGGCCGGACCGGCAGAATAGCCTTCCACTCCATCCTCGGTAATGATTTTGACAAGGTCAAACCGGTTGTCCATTGCCGGATATCCGGGAATCCAGCTTGGATAAAAGGGTTTATCCAGAGGGATTCTGACGTGATACAGTTCAATACATGATATCTTGTTCATAGAGTTCCTCTATGCTGTAAATATATCCGGTAAAATAATGCTGCCATGGGCATCTTTCAGTGCTGACAGTTCCTTTTTTTGTTCGGCCAGGATATCAAACAGGATTTGGGGAATTCCCTTTTCTTTGGCATACGCTTCCTGCTGGAGCTCAACCCTTTTGATAATATTATCCATATAAAGAGAGAATTGTTTAGTATACAGCTCTTTTGAATAATCTTTATCAATAATCTGTTTAAATAATAATTTTAAGTCATTATATTTGGGAAGATTCCCAATGGGTGTTGAAATATAGTCTATTTCATTATGAGCATATCGTTCAAGCCATGCGAGCCATACTTTCACATCTTTTTTTTCTCCTAAAAGCCCGGGGGATTCTCCACCCCTGGCCTTGTGCGTGAGAAAGTAATTTAGACCTGCTATCACAGGCTTATATTCATCTTTAATTTTGTCGCTTCCAAAGAATTTAAACTGGGCATCCATATAATCCTTTAAAGCACCCGGTATAAAGGGAGCATTGGCCCAGGGAGCTCGTTTAATACCCGTTGCTCCGACTTCCGTTGCTGTTGCGGCTGAAACAATACAGGCGCCGATAACAACACCTGCATCTGAATTTTTAGCCGCCCACACCGGCGGCATGGTATCGGCATCCCTTCCAGAGTAAGTAAAGACCCTTGTCAGGGCACCCTCAGGGTTTTCAGCTTCGCTGGAATAATTATCAAGGGAGCCACAGCTTAATGTGCTACGGGAATTAGGATGAGACAAAGGGATGGGTTTGCCATCCTCATCTGTTTTGCCTTCATGCCAGTCACCCTGGAAATTAAAACCTTTATCCGGGTGGTCTTCGTTATTGCCCACCCAATGAGGCACCTTGTTTTCATCAATCAGGACATTGGACCAGATCACTTCGTGTCCGGGTTGTCTTAAAATTTTCATGAGCATGGGATCGCCTTCAAGATTAACATCTTCAACAATGCCGAAAATGCCGCATTCCGGATTGACAGACCGGATGCTGCCGTCATCTGCGAGCCACATCTGGGCAAGATCATCACCGATAAATACATTTCCTGCCATGGCCGTGGTGGTTTTTCCACATCCGCTGGGGGCGGCGCCGGCAAACCAGGTCACGCGATCATTGGGCCCGTGGATCCCGGTGATAAACATATGCTCTGACAATTCTTTACCAAAATTTTCATAAATAGCCTTATCCACGGCAAATCGATGGTTTCCTTTTTTGAGCATCAGGGTATTGCCGGCATATGTACATTTCCAGCTATATGTTGTCTTGAATTTGCGATCCATGAAAACCCTTGCATCGGGCAGATCCTGGGTCCTGTTCAGGCCTTCGCTGTGAACATTTGTAAAAAAATGACCAAGGCTTTCCACTTCTTTGTCAAAATCAGCATAAGAATTTCTATAGAGCAGTTCTGCGCTATGGGCAACATAGGTGGAACTTGTGATTTCCAAGGCCGGGTTTGATACGGGAGAGCCAACAGGACCCCTCATATAAAATCCAATGATCATGGTCATGTTTTTCATGATATCCGTCATATTGGACCTGACCTGTTCAAGGGCGGTCGGCCTGTCCATACGGTTGGCAAGAGAACTGACAAGATCTTCCGGATTTGCAATATAATAGGTTCTGTCAGTTATTCTTCCCTGTTCCTGGGCCAGATCATAATGAATGGTGTGCCCTTCCATGGCAAGAGAGGTTTCTTCCTTTTTTTCAAGGGCAAGATTTTTGATAAATTGTCTGTCTTCAGATGATCCAGTATTGACAAAAACGGCAGAAGGATTGCAAAGAACAATTGAAGCAGCAATTTTTTTTAAGACTTCCGGGTTTTTGATTTTTAATATCCGGGTTAACTGCTCATCATCCATGTATCGTTTAAATACAGCTTTAGCGCTTTCTTCAGAATTCACTTTTCCAAGTTCATTAATAATGTCAATATCATTGCCGGTTTTAAGCATTTTAATTATCTTCTCCAAATTAATATTATTAAAAGAGTTATTTTTTGTTCTAACATTAAATTTAAAAAAATCAAATAATATCTTAATATTTTTAAATTTAATGTTAGATTGTATTTTTATGATAACCAGTATAAAAATCAGGTATATGAATAAATTATAGATGACTGGCCGGTTAAAGGAAACAGATGAATCAAAAAATATTTGCGGATTTACACAATCACACCACGGCATCGGACGGCGATTTTACACCCGACCAGATGGTTGAACAGGCCAAAACCCTTGGGATAAATGCAATTGGGATTACTGACCATGATACTTTAAGTGGTTTGGAAAATGCAGTTCTGGCAGGAAAAAAATATAGTATTGAGGTAATCCCCGGTGTTGAAGTCTCTATTCGGTTTAAGCGATCTTATTTTACAGGAACACTGCATTTGCTGTGCTATTTTAAAGCCGGAAGACTTTTGGACGATCAGTTTATTAAAGGATTTCAGAATGTTCTGGTCCAGGGAAGAGGAGAAAAGCTTGTAAGGGCAAGGGTTGATGAGATTAATAAAAATTTTGGACCGGACGGGAAAAAGACTTTATTAAAAAGAAATTTGGAATTTGAAGATATTGCCGCATTAAGTAATAATGCCACAAGACGTCACTTTGCCATTGTATTAAAGGAACGCTTTGGAATTATTGATGCCGATACCATTAATTCAATCATTGGAAACGACAGCCTGGCTTACCTTCCCTCGGGGATAAAATTAAAAAAGGCAATGGATTTTATCCGGGAAAATAAAATTGTTGCAGTCCTGGCCCATCCGGCAGCCGGATCTTTCCCCGGCAAAGGGCATTATAAAGAAGTTTTGCCCGAGCTTGAAATTGTAAAACAAATTTTACCCGAATTTATTGAGGCTGGTATCAAGGGGTTGGAAGTCTATTATCCTGGACATACGAAAGAACACCAGGACTTGATGAAATCCTGGGCCCGAAAATATCATCTTTTAATAACCGGCGGATCAGACTGCCATGATGAAACACAGCGCCCTGCTGGAGTGAAGGGCATATCAGAATCAGAATTTAAATTATTTAAGGAAGCATTGACATGAGAAGAAAAGAAAAAGAGATTATAGACAAAAAACAGATTGAACAAATTTTACAGGAAAGCAATGTCTGCCGACTTGCAATGGTGGATGGCGACAAACCATATATCGTTCCCATGAATTTTGGATACGGCAGCGGATGCCTTTTTTTTCACAGTGCCAGACAAGGGCGAAAGATTGATGTGATTAAAAAAAATCCCAATGTCTGTTTTGAGCTTGATCAACTCATCAAGTTCAAAAAGGCAAAAATGGCCTGTAAATGGGGAGCTGAATATAAAAGTGTGATCGGATCAGGTAAAGCACATCTGCTGGATGATTTAGAAGAAAAGATAAAAGGCTTGAATATTATTATGTCACAGTATTCAGACAGGACATTTGAATACCCGGATGATATGCTTGAAAAAACACTTGTGATAAAAGTGGTAATCGACAAGATGACCGGGAAGCAGTCTTAAGAGGATGATATGATTGATCAGATAGATAAAACTATATTTTTGGACCTTAAATCCTGTGATCCTGAAGAGGTTGTTTCCAGAACCGGATGTGAATTTGATAAAACCTCTGGTCACTATATTGTAAAGGTGTGGGGGAACAACTATTGCGTTGATTTAAAAAATCATGAAGTCCGGTCTGAAGTACCAGGGTTAAAAACCTATTATGATTTTTTGTATTTATTTATTTTATATTATCTGATGAAATCGAAAAACATTCTTCCTTCAGGAGAATGGGTGTCTGAAAAAGATATTCCTGACGGAGCTGCGTTTTTCAGAGGCCCGCATACCATTCCAACTGATTTGATTACAGGGCGGTTTGGGGATGATATAGACCTTTTTAAAAAAGAAAGTGAAAAATCAGGCGGCATTCCCATTGAACTGGCAGATGCCGCATTTTTATTTCAAATCACACCGACCCTCCCGGTTGCAGTATTGTACTGGCAGGGTGATGAGGATTTTCCAAGTGAGGCAAAACTCTTGTTTGACAGGACAATAGAACAGCATCTGCCTCTGGATATTATTTATGCCCTTGCCGTGGAGATTTGCCATACACTTGGAAAATAGCTATTTAAAAGAGCCAGGTAAAGATGTCACCCCATCCTGAACATCTGCTTCTGTGAAGCAAAACTGCATATCAATAAATTGCTCTCTGAATTTTTTGACTTCATCTTTAATGGTTGATCCGTTGTTGATGAGATCAGCCATCAGGCCTGCAAGCTCTTGAAAATCCTTTTCCTTCATGCCAAACCGTGTCATTTCAGACACCCCCATCCGGAGCGCTCCTGATGCTGTAAAACCTTCTTCAACAGGAGTTGCCTGATAGTTGACAATGATATTATTATTTTCAAGTTCTCTGGCTGTTTTTGCTCCTTTCCCATACCCGACATTCAAAATAACCTGATGGGTGTCGGTAAAAGAGATATCAGGATCTCCTGCTACAGAAAGCCCCTGTTCCTTTAAAGCCACGGCAAAGGTTTTGGCATTTGAAATGACCGCTTTCTGGTAGTCATCTTTAAAATGATTCATTTCATAGGCGGAAAACAACAGCCCTGTCATGGTGCCTAAATGATGGTTGCTGACGCTTCCGGGGAATGTCCTTCTTTGAACCGCCTCCCAGAGTTCATATTCCAGTTCATCCTCATTGAAATCAGAAGCAATCACACCGCGCTGGGTGCCGAAATAGGTTTTATGGGTAGATCCTGTTACGATATGGGCACCTTCTTTTAACGGCTCCTGGAAATGCGGGCCGTAGAGCCCTAATACATGGGCCATGTCATACATCACGAGACAAGCCGGGGCAAATTCATCCACAAGGGCACGGATCTGGGCGACAGGTTCTTTATGGATAATCATGCTTTTACCAAGAATGACCAGCTCGGGCCGGTGCTCTTTAATGATCGTCTTACATGCCTGAATATCAATTTTATAAGGATTGCCTTTCAATACCGGAAAATTAATGACAGCAGCCTTTTCCGTCTTGGGATCTCTTGCTACAAAATCACGGAGCGCTCCCATGGGCTGCGCACTTAAGTGCCCGCCCTTAATAATATGGTTGTTTATGATTTTACGGATTCTTCGCTGTTCATTTTTCCTGTCAGTCCGGTTAAGAAAATCCACAAGCGCACTGAAAAAAGCTGTATTGGCCATTTGACCGGAAATGACCCTTGATTCGATATTTCTGCATCCTAAGAAAGTCTGAAATTCCCTGTTTATACGATGTTCAATCTCCCGGATAAATTCGGTTCCCTGGTAATAAAAAACATCTTCTCCAAAAAAGGCCTTGATTTCTTTGTGTTCTGCATAGCGGTTTACAGGGTCGCTGATGGATAAGAGTCTTGACAGGTACGACTGGCTCATTTCCGACGGGATCAGGTTGATGCACTCTTTCTGGCGCCAGGTATGATTGTTTAACGCTTTTGATACCAGCTGCCGTGCAAGTTCAGGATAGTTTTCGTCATCCCCCGGCTGTTTTACAGATTTTAATTGATCATGGGGAATGGACCTGACAAAAGGCGGTGCTTCCGAACTCATGTGATAGGGAACAACAATACTTTCACACCGTTTTTTTCTGATTTGTATTTCAAGGGTCTCACCCTCAAGAATATTGCTGTCAACCAAAGCTATGGCAACAGATCTTCTTTTTGGATTTTCCTTAAATTCAGAATTCAGCCCGCTTCCTTCGGGTTCCTGATACGGGATCATGGTTCCGGACGTAATATATCCCACGTGTCTGTCTTTTGAAAATACCTTGTATCCTTCTCTTGCTATTCCTTTTCCGGTAATGGCAAGGGGCATGGCAATTTTTGGCAGATGGGAAATATTTTCAAATTTCTGATCCATAATATTTTTAAACGCAAGATATTGCCGGTAAAGAGCATCTTTCCCAATAAAATCTCCTTTAAGCGGTGAGAAACTGACAGCAAATTTGGATAACCTGGATGCAAATAAAGGGATTTCACTGCCGTCATGATCCACGCCTAATTCATGACCGTATAAGGGCAGGCCTGCTTCAAGCCTTAAAGTGTCCCTTGCACCAAGCCCGATGGGCACTGCCCCTTTTTCCATTAAAAGATCCCAGACAAAAACGGCATGTTCATTCTCAACAAAGAATTCAAACCCAAGGGGTTCACCTGTGTAGCCGGTCCTGGCAAGACAGGTTTCAACGCCGCTGATATCTACAATACCCAGGCAGTTCCGGGCAGGTTCAGGCAGCACTCCTCCCGTAACAATCTCTTCGATAATAGCTTTGGAAAGCGGGCCCTGCAGGGAAATCATGGCCACATCAAAGGTTTTGTCAACCATTTCAATATCGGAAAACAGGTTTAGATATTTTTCAAAGTGGGCCACATCTTTTTCCCGGTTTGACGCATTGACCACCAGCAGATACTCATCGGGTTTAAACCGGTATAGATAGGCATCATCAATGGCGCCTCCTTTTTCATTCTGGATCAGCGTATACTGACTTTCACCTGGTTCCAGGGCCATGGCATTGTTGGTCAAAACATGCTGTAAAAAAGGCAGTGTGTCTTTTCCTTTGAAAAACAGTCTTCCCATATGCGAAACATCAAAGATGCCGGCTTTTCTACGGGTTGCCATATGTTCATTAATGATGCCGGCAGGATATTGGATAGGCATTTCCCATCCCCCGAATTCTACAATTTTTGCATCAAGATCCTGGTGTTTATCAAAAAATACGGTTTTCAGAAGTTCGCTCATAAGATTCTCTCTAAATAAAATAATGGTTTCAGGTAAAATAATAATATTTCTTAAGGATAAAAATCGTAATAAAAACAAGAGAGTCTGTCAATAC
>JAHOYS010000210.1 GCA_019038815.1 Desulfobacterales bacterium
TAGACCCGCTCTAAAATTTCTCACTGACCAATTTTCAAAGATCAAAACTCTATGTCGTGATCACTCTTCATGTGATCGACAAAAACCAAAACAACATACACGAGGTGTGGTTTATTGTCAATTAATTTTTATAATTAATTGACAATAATTTTATGGTATTTTTTCTTTCCAGCTCTCAAAAGGATTTCATCATTTTTAATATCACCTTCTAAGATCATCTGGTCGAAAACTGCTATTCTGTTACCGTTAATATAAGCCCCGCCCTGTTTGACAAGTCTTCTGGCATCTGATTTGGATTTACACAAACCAACGCTCATGAATAAGTCAGCAACAGATATTTTATCTATATCATTTTTAGTGTAGCATGAAGATGGTACGGAATCATCACTGGCAGCACAATGAAGTCCTCTTGGGATACTGCTGCCGGGTAAAAGATCTTTGGAGATTTCTAGGGATCCAAACATTGATACGGATGCTTTTAAGGCTTTGACAGCCTCATTTTCTCCATGACAAATTTTGCAGGCTTCATATGCTAAAATTGTCTTGGCTTTGTTTAATTGGGCACCTTCAAGATGTTTTACCTGATCAATTTCTTCCATGGAAAGAAAGGTAAACAAAGCAAGGAATTTTGCAACATCCGCATCGTCAGAATTTACCCAGAATTGGTAATATTCATAGGGAGAATATCTTTGTGCATCAAGCCAGACTGCTCCCTTATGCGTCTTTCCCATCTTTATACCACTTGCAGTGGTGATCAAAGGGAAGGTAATTCCAAAGGCCTGTTTTCCTAATGTTCGTCGTGTCAAATCAATACCGGCAACAATATTGCCCCATTGATCTGATCCACCCATCTGCAAAAAACAGTCGTAGGATTTTGCAAGCTGCATGAAATCATACGCCTGAAGCAGCATATAATTAAATTCGATAAATGTCAGCCCGTCTTCAGAATCCATCCGGGCTTTATAGCTTTCTGCCTTTACCATTCGATTGACACTGAAATGTCTGCCAATATCTCTTAAAAATGGAATATATTCAAGTTGTGTGAGCCATTGAGCATTGTCAAGAAGTAATGCTTTTTCATCGGAAAAATCAAGGAAACGGGCCAGTTGGTTTCTAATTCCTTCTTTATTCTCATCAATCTCTTTCTGGGTAATAACTTTGCGAAGTTCGGTTTTCCCGGACGGATCTCCGATTAAACCTGTTCCACCGCCAACCAGGGCAATGGGTCTGTGCCCATGTCTTTGCATGTGAGCCAGGGCCATTATACAGACAAGACTTCCAACATGAAGACTTGCCGCAGTTGGATCAAATCCAATATAACAGGTTGCTATGTTATTGGTTAAGTAATCTTCTAATTCTTCCGTATGAGTGAGGTCTTCAATAAATCCACGTTCTTTTAGTACCGACAGGACGCTCATGTGCTCTTCATCCTTTACTTTTTAGTATATTCCACTGCCCTTGTTTCCCGAATTACAACGACCTTAACCTGCCCTGGGAATGTTAGATTCTCTTCAATTTGGCGGGCAATATCTCTGGATAGAAGCACAGCACTTTCATCGGTAATCTTCTCACTTTCTGTGATGACTCGGATTTCACGACCAGCCTGTATAGCATACGTATTGACAACCCCATTAAAAGAATTGGCAATATTTTCTAAATCCTCCAACCGTTTGATATAATTTTCCAGACTCTCTTTTCTAGCACCCGGCCGTGCACCGGACAATGCGTCTGCCGCCTGAACAATATAATCATAGACAGATTCCGGCATTTGATCTTCGTGATGAGCCGCAATGGCTTTAACCACGCTTTCAATCTCCCCATATCTCTTGGCAAGTTTTGCACCGATGATAGCATGGGCTCCATCCACCTCATGATCCACAGCTTTCCCAATATCATGCAATAATCCCATACGTTTGGCCAGCTTAAAATCCAACCCCAGTTCAGCAGCAATAGCACCAGAAAGAAAAGCAACTTCAACAGAATGCTGTAACACATTCTGGGCATAACTGGTTCTAAACTTGAGTTTGCCAATCACTTTAATCAGTTCGGGATCAATCCCGTGTACACCCAAATCAAAAGCCGCCTGTTCCCCGGCTTCTTTAATGGCGGCATCTACTTCTTCTGTCGCACGTTCTACCACATCTTCAATACGTGCAGGATGAATTCTGCCGTCAGATATTAATTTTTCAAGAGAAAGCCTGGCAACTTCTCGTCGGACCGGATTAAATCCTGATAATATGACAGCTTCCGGTGTATCATCAATAATCAGGTCGATTCCTGTAGCAGCTTCAAGCGCCCTGATATTTCTTCCTTCACGGCCAATAATTCTTCCTTTCATTTCATCCCCTGGAAGATGAACAACTGAGACCGTCCGTTCTACCACGTATTCACCAGCATATCTTTGAATGGAAGTAGAGATGATCTTTTTGGCTTCTTTATCTGCGGTCTCTTTAGCTTCACTGGTGATTTTTTTAATCAACTTGGCCCCTTCATGTCTGGCTTCTTCTTCCATGACCTTAAGTAAAAGATCCTTGGCCTCCTCCAGTGTAAGTCCTGAGACTTTTTCAAGCTCTTTTTTCGTTTTTTCTAGTAACTCTTTATAATGTTCTTCTTTTTTAGTGGCAGAATCAAATTTTTTATGGGTTTCACTTTCTTTTTTTTGAATATTCTGTTCCCGTTTTGTCAACTGCTCTTCATGCTTATCAAGCTTCTCTCTTTTTTTAGATAGCCTTCGTTCTTCCTTTTTAAATTCAGAACGGGTTTCATCGGTTTCAGAATCAAAATTACTTTTCATCTCAAGAAGCCTGGATTTTGCTTCTAGCTTGGCTTCTTTCAGCAAAGTTGCTGCTTTAGCTTTAGCCTCTTTGATTAAACGTCTCTGCTCTTCTTCAATATTCAGGTTATCCTGAACCGCCTTTTTTCTAAAAATAAAAAAGGCAACGACTCCCAATCCCAACAAAATAACAGCAATTGATGAGAGCATAACCGGATATTCCATTAAACAATTCTCCTAAAATATATTAATATCAACACTTCGTGTTGTAATTGTTTGATTTTATTCCCTATTTCCATAAAGGCGTGCCTCTATAAAAAGGTGTCTATAAAAACATGAAATGGGACAAGGGCTTGAGGAAGGACAAAACTAAAACGTATTAATCGTTACAATTACCCCCACAGGCTGCCGTGTTGCTTGTTAAGGCTTTGAACCAAAGGTCCAAAAGTGGGTGTCCAATATTACCTTTAGGCTTTTCCTTGCAAATAGGAACTTAGCACACCAGTAAAAGTGTGGACTCCCTTTTTACTATGCGTTAGGACAAAGACTGTCATACAATCACGCACATTGCAGGGGTAAAAATTTATCATAATAAACACTTCTCGTTTTTTTCAATTCCCGTATCAATTTTTTTTATCAAGGATGAAATTCTGTTGTCTATCTCTTTTTCAAGTTCAGAGTGTTGCAATTTAAGCTCATGAAAATCCTTTGACAAATTCATGGCAGCCAATAACAGTATTGCAATCTTATTTTTCCCTGAAGCCTTGTTTTGAAACAGTGTTTCAGCTTCTTTTATATGTTTTTTTAAATATTGTGTAATTTGTTCCGGATTTTTAACCCGTTCATCAGGTTTAAACCTAAATTCCTCTCCGAAAAGATTAATTACAACAATTTCATCCAATGTAATCCCTTTTGTGAACCCATTTCGGTCACATGTTTGCTTGATAATCGCCTGGAGCGCTGTCTGAAAAATAGTTCAATTTTTTCAAAAGCCCATCAATTTTAGATTGAATTAAAGCCTCTTGTTCAGAAAATTGTTCTTCATTTTCATTTTTCTTGTCAAGCTCCGCTTCAAGGTTCTCAATTTTTAAAATCAAGTCTTTATTTTCCTGCTGAAGCGTGTGGCAAAATTCTCTCATAATATCGATTTTCCCATCGATATCATCAAACTTTTTTTTAATAAGGTCATTACCCAATTTTATATTCTCACAAAGCTTATTGAAGTTCAGTATAATTCAAAATATTTCATAAAGTCAAGGCAATTCATTTGTCAAGTTGCCGGCTCAGGTATTCAGCTTTACCAAGCTCTTCAAGCGTATTCACACCTATAACTTGTTTTGGGTCATCCATGGTGAATACAGCGATTTTTTCATATCTTTTTTGTGCTATCTCGATAACATCTGTCAAATAGTACTCTTTCTGGTTATTATCAGGTTTGATTTCATCAATAACAGAGATGAGAAACTCTTTATCAAAACAATATATTCCCGTATTAATTTTTTTTATTTTTTTTTCATCTTCGCTGGCATCTGCCTCTTCTTTAATACAAAGCATATTATTCTGCTGGTCAAGAATAATACGTCCATAACCGGTCGGATTATCTATATCGGTTGCAAGAACAGATATTTTGGCCTGATTCAGTTTGTGTCTATCCAGCAGATTCCGAAGAGTGCTCTCCTGTATCAATGGCACATCTCCGCATAATACCAGGACATCTTTAATACCGGATTTCAATCCTGGAATTGCAACTTTAACCGCATCCCCTGTTCCCAGAAGCTGTTCTTGAGCAGCAAAATCCACCTTAAAAAACTTACTTACCTCATCTTTTACTTTCTGTGCCTGATGACCGATAACAACAATTACATTATTCAGGTCAATTTTTTTTACACACTCAACCACGTGGACAACCATACTTTTATTGCCAACCTTGTGAAGTACCTTGGCAATATCTGATTTCATCCTGGCTCCCCTGCCTGCAGCAAGAATAACAACCCCAACATCGTTATAAGACATCAACATCCCCGTAAATTATACTTTTTAAAAAAACGTTAAATATATAATTCAAAAAAGGAGGGGGCTCCAAACCAACAGAAGCCCCCTTTTTTATTTAACAATCCGTTTTCCGGATACTGTTATAATTTTAAATAAAGGTCACCTTATTTTGTTTCTTTAATCCTAAGCCTGTGTACTGCACGTTTCAGGGCAGCCTCAGCTCTCACAAGATCGATATCAGCAGCCTTGGCTGCAAGGCGATTTTGGGCTCTTTCTTTAGCTTTTGTCGCCCTATCAACATCAATATCCTGCCTATACTCAGCAGACTCAGCCAGGATGGTTACCTTGTCCGGCAAAACTTCTGCAAAGCCACCGTTGATGAAAAGATATCTTTCTTTTCCACTGGCATCTTTGTATCGAAGAGTTCCAATCTTCAGTGACGTGAGAAATGTGGTATGTCCCTTAAGAGCACCGAATTCACCTTCTGAACCTGGAGCAACCACAATTTCGATTTCTTCACTGACAATTGCTTTCTGCGGCGTAACGACTTCAAGAAATAATTTCTCAGCCATGATATACCTCCGGGTTTTTAAGCAGATTTTGCTTTTTCAATGGCTTCTTCAATAGAACCTACCATATAGAAAGCATTCTCTGGAAGATCATCATGTTTACCATCAATAATCTCTTTAAATGATCTTACAGTGTCTTCAACCTTAACAAATTTACCAGGCATGCCTGTAAATGTCTCTGCAACAGTAAAAGGCTGTGACAAAAATTTCTGTAATCTTCTTGCACGCTGTACAGTAATTTTATCTTCATCGGAAAGTTCATCCATACCAAGAATTGCGATAATATCCTGGAGTTCTTTATATTTTTGAAGTGTCTGCTGAACCACACGGGCAACATTGTAATGTTCTTCACCAATATAAGCTGCATCAAGAATTCTGGATGTGGAGTCCAAAGGATCCACAGCAGGATAAATACCAAGCTCTGCAATCTGACGGGAAAGAACAACAGTTCCGTCAAGATGACCAAATGTGGTTGCAGGTGCAGGGTCGGTCAAGTCATCAGCAGGTACATAAACACATTGAACCGCTGTAATGGAACCTTTATCTGTTGAAGTAATACGTTCCTGCAATTCACCCATGTCAACGGCAAGTGTTGGCTGATAACCAACCGCAGAAGGCATACGACCAAGTGTTGCAGAAACTTCTGCACCAGCCTGGGTAAAACGGAAAATATTATCAACAAACAATAGTACATCCTGTCCTTCTTCATCCCTGAAATATTCTGCACATGTCAAAGCAGAAAGAGCAACCCTTGCTCTTGCTCCAGGAGGTTCTGTCATCTGACCATAAACAAGAGCACATTTTGGAAGAACGCCGGAGTCTTTCATCTCATGGTAAAGGTCATTACCTTCACGGGTTCTTTCTCCTACACCGCCAAACACAGAAATACCACCATGTGCCTTGGCAATGTTGTTAACCATTTCCATCATAATAACGGTTTTACCAACACCGGCACCACCAAACATACCCATTTTACCACCACGTGGAAATGGTACAAGAAGGTCAATAACCTTAACACCTGTTTCAAGAACCCTTACTGAGGTATCCTGCTCTGTAAAGGAAGGTGCGTGTCTATGTATGGGGAGCATTTTTTCTTGTGAAATAGGACCTAGACCATCAACAGGTCTTCCCACAACATTGAGAACTCTTCCCAAAGATGCTTCACCAACAGGCATCATAATTGGAGCTCCTGTATCTTTTACAAGCATTCCTCTTTGAAGTCCGTCAGTTACATCCATGCCAATGCATCTTACAACATTATCACCAAGATGCTGAGCCACTTCAACAACAAGATTATCTTCTTCATCTCCGATTGTCGGGTTAGTTATGGTCAAAGCTGTTAAAACCGGAGGAAGATTTCCTGGTTCAAACTCAACATCCAGAACAGCACCAAGTACCTGTGCTATTTTACCTATATTTTCAGCCATTTTTTTCTCCTTAAAGCTGTTTTTATATTAACTATCTTAAAATTTTACCCTTTAAGCGCTTCAGCACCGCCGACAATATCCATAAGGTCCGCTGTAATGCCTGCCTGTCTTGTTTTATTGAATATTGTCTGAAGTTCGTCAACCATATCTTCACATGCTTTAGTTGCGTTATCCATGGCTCTCATTCGAGCCGCATGTTCACTGGTTGAAGTCTGGAGCAGTGCATCATATATCTGAATGAAAATATTCTTTGGCAGCATCTGACCAAGTAAAGCATCAGAAGAAGGTTCACAGATGTGTTCCGGAAGGAACTGACCATCTTTTTTTTCTTCTTTTTCTTCAGCTACATCAGCAAGCGATGGAATGGGAAGAATTTGCTTTATAGTTGACACTTGTTTTGCCATATTTATAAATTCAGAATAAATCAGATATACTTCATCAACAGCTCCTTCAAGAAAACTATCTATCATTTTTTGTCCTGAAGATGATGCCACACTGAATTCAACATTTGTACCTACAACACCGATGAATTCATCTTCAATGGGCTGGGGTTGTTTTTTTGCCCAGTCTCTTCCTTTTTTACCAAAACAGATAAAGGAAACATCTTTGCCTTCAAGTTTTGATTCAATTAATTTTACAGCTTTTGTAATTAGATTAGCATTAAAACCGCCACAAAGTCCCCTGTCAGATGTACAGAGGATCAGCGCCACTTTTTTAACCTCATCACAAGGAACAAGCAATGGGCTTGCATTGTCACCTGCTTTACCGGCAATACTTCCCAGAACCTCGGCAAACTTGCCGGCATAGGGCTTAAATTGCTCCATGCTGTTCTGAGCACCGCGTAATCTTGAAGTGGCGACCATTTTCATGGCAGAGGTAATCTGTTTAGTCTTTTTTACGCTGACTATTTTTGATTGTACTTCTTTTAAAGTTGCCATTATCTCTACCTTTACGCCTATAAGTTAGTGAATAGTTCCACAAAAAATTCCAAATGCCTATACTGCATCCTTGAATTCTTCATCATAGGCTTCAAGGCATTGTTTCAATTTGCCTTCAATCTCTTCTGTAATCTCTTCTTTTTCTTTTAAACCGGAGAAAATTTCAGGGAAACGATTTTCAACAAACGGATAAAGACCTTCCTCGTATTTAGCAACAGCATCTTTGGGATATTTATCAATATAACCTTTAGTCCCCGCATAAAGGGCGGTTACCATTTTTTCCATTGGAAGCGGTTTAAACTGGGGTTGTTTTAAAAGTTCAACCAGTCTTTCACCACGGGTTAACTGTTTCTGGGTTGCTTCGTCAAGGTCGGAACCAAATGCGGCAAATGCTTCAAGCTCACGAAACTGGGCAAGATCAAGACGAAGGGTTCCTGCAACCTGTTTCATTGCCTTTACCTGGGCCGCACCACCAACCCGTGATACAGACAAGCCAACATCGATGGCCGGACGGATACCGGCAAAGAAAAGGTCTTTATCAAGGAAGATCTGGCCGTCTGTAATAGAGATAACATTGGTTGGAATAAATGCAGACACATCGCCTTCCTGGGTTTCAATAATCGGTAGTGCGGTAAGAGAACCGGCCCCCTCTGCATCACTGAGTTTTGCAGATCTTTCAAGCAGTCTTGAATGGTTGTAAAAAATATCCCCGGGGAATGCTTCTCGTCCCGGCGGACGTCTTAAAAGCAAAGATACCTGACGATAAGCAGCTGCCTGTTTTGAAAGATCATCATAAATAATCAGGGAATGCTCGCCTTTATCCCTGAAGTACTCTGCCATTGCACACCCGGCATAAGGAGCCAGATACTGCATGGCTGCAGCTTCAGAAGCAGATGCAATAACAACGGTTGTGTATTCCATGGCCCCATGCTCTTCAAGGGCCGCAACCACCTGAGCAACCGTTGATTTTTTCTGGCCGCAGGCAACGTAAATACATTTGATATCTGAATTTTTTTGAGCAATGATGGCATCTACTGCCACAGCGGTTTTACCGATCTGCCGGTCACCAATGATAAGTTCACGCTGACCTCGACCAACCGGGGTCATGCCGTCAACTGCTTTTGCACCGGTGTAGCAAGGTTCATGAACCGATTTCCTGGCAATAACACCGGGAGCCACCAGTTCCATATTCATGAAATTCTCTGAGTTAATGGGACCCTTGCCATCTACCGGTTCACCGGTTGTGGTCACAACACGTCCCAAAAGCGCTTCACCAACGGGAACCGATGCAATGCGATCCGTTCTTTTAACGATGTCACCCTCTTTAATCTGTTTGTCATCGCCAAGGATGGCAACACCGACATTATCTGCTTCAAGGTTCAATGCCAGTCCTAAAATTCCGCCGGGGAATTCAACCAGCTCCATTGCTTTTACTTTTTCAAGACCATATACGCGGGCAATACCGTCACCCGCAGAAAGAACGACACCTGTTTCACTCAAGTCGACCTCTGCATCGAATCCTTTGATCTGGTCTTTTATTATTTGGCTTATTTCTTCTGCTTTAATTTCCATTAGACATTCTCACCTTTTTTTAATGTTTCTCTCATATTGATCAGCTGAGTTTTTACACTGCCGTCCAAAACAAGATCACCTATTTTAGTCACCACACCACCAATGAGACTTGGATCCTGCTCAACATTCAGAACAATAGTTTTTCCGGTTTTTTTTGACAAAGCTTCTTTGATTTTGTCAACTGCTTCTGTTGACAGTTCAGTTGCAGAAACGATACTGGCTTTGACAACACCTTTAAGCTCGTCTGCCAAATCTTTATAGTAAGAAGCAATCTCTCTTAAGAAACCGATTCTACCTTTATCGAATAAAAGAATCAGAAAAGATTTCATTATAGCTGATAAATCAGTAGCAGCCAAAACTGCCTCCAGAACATTTTTTCTGTCATTTTTGTTAAACAAGGGATTTATCAATGCCGTCTCAAAATCAACTTGTGTATCAAAGAGCCCGACAATTGATTCAAGCTCCGCATTGTATTGTTCTGCCTGGCCATCTTCCTGGCCAATTAGAATCAATGCTTTGGCATAACGCCTGGAAACTGCTAAATTTTTCATTATGCCACCACCTTTTTCAAATATTCGTCAACAAGTTTATCCTGGTCATCGGATGAAATGGAGGCAAGAATTACTTCTTCAGCTTTTTCCATGGCTTTTTCAGCAATTTCTAGTTGGAGCTTGGCTTTTGCAGACTTAAATTCCTGTTCGATAGTGCGCTTGGCCATATCTTCAAGTTTCTCAGCCTGTACTCCTGCTTCAGCAATAATTCTTTTCTTAGCTTCCTCACCTTGTTTAATGTAATCTTCAACAATCTGTTTTGATTCTTGATCAAGATTTTTAAACTTGGTTTGATATTCGGCAAGTTTTTTCTCGGCATTTGCTTTTTTTAGTTCAAGTTCTTCAATCTCCTCTTTAATACTTTTTGTACGGGATGAGAAAAACTGGGCAACAGGTTTTCTTGCAATAAAAAATCCAGCAACAGCAAGAACCCCAAAATTCAACACTTTCCATGTGTCGATTTTAAGCCACTCATTGTGCACTCCGCCGCCTTCAGCAGCTGCAAAAGCAATACCGGTTAAAACAAAAACAAGTGTTGCCACAAAACCCATAACTTGCAGTTGTTTCTTTTTTAATCCTAATTTTTTCATTAGCAGGCCCTCCTCAAAATTTTTTCGCCTATGGCTTTGGCATATGCCTCCACTTCACCTTCAAGCGCTTTGCGGGCCTGCTCAGTCTCATCTGCTACCTGTTTTTTAATTTCAACAAGGTTGGCCTGAGCCTGCTTGTTAATCTTGTCGATCATTTCCTTTTCTTCTTGAGATGCTTCTTCTATAAAGGTTTCTTTCTCTTTTAACCCTTCTGTTCTGGCTTGTTTTAACCCATTTTTGTATGCATCTTCTCCGGCAAAAAGGTCGCTTGAGGCTTTTTCAGCCTTTTTTTGCATACCTTTAATTTTTGCCTTTCTTTCAAGAAGAACATTACGGATTGGTTTGTACAGAACTAGATTTAGCACAAAAAGCAGAACTAGAAAATTGATCATCTGATATACTAAAGATATATCAGGAATCACAGTTATCATAAAATCCCCTCCGCCAGTTAATAATTATAAAAAAATCAACTACTTATATCTTTCTGGCCGTTTTTACGCAAACCAGCCTAAATTTAAATCAAATCGTGACTTGAGTACCATCCAAGAAATCATTTGTCAACATTGAAAAACAAAATATTTCAGGCTTTGACAAGTAATTTTTTGCATGATCATGCTACTCCCAGAAAAGTTATTATTTTGCTACTTTTATGATTATTTTGATGAAAATTTTCGCATACTGATATTTAAAAGAATCCCAAATCCCACCATGTTAGTGATTACCGATGAACCGCCATAGGATACAAGGGGCAAAGGAACACCGACAACGGGCATGAGCCCCATGACCATTCCAATATTGATAAATATCTGCCAGAAAATCATGGTTGTGACACCAAAGGCAAGAATGGAGCCAAACATATTCCGGCAATTATATGCAATATTCAATCCCCATAATAAAAGAAAAAAATAGAGAATTAAAAGAATGCTGCATCCCACAAGACCCCATTCTTCGGCAAGAACGGATGCAATAAAATCCGTATGCTGTTCGGGTAAAAAGGACAATGCACTCTGGGTTCCTTTTAAAAAGCCTTTGCCTGTTAGCATCCCCGACCCAATGGCTATTTTTGATTGAATGATGTGGTATCCCGCCCCAAGGGGGTCTCTGTCAGGATTTAAAAAGGTCAATATCCTTAATTTCTGATAATTTTTTAATGCAAGCCAGACCAAAGGAACAGCAGCAAAACAAATACCTGATAATGTAAAAAATACCCTTCGTTCCACCTTGACAAACAGAGTAATTGAGCCTGCGATTAAAAGTAAAAGTAATCCTGTCCCAAGATCAGGCTGGTTTACTATTAAAACAAATGGAATCGTACATAAGATTACCGGTTTAATCAGTTTCCTGAAATTGAGCCCGGTCTGGGAAACCGAAGTGGAATAGACAGACGAAAGACTTATAATCAAGGCTATTTTCATCATTTCAGACGGCTGAATTCTGACAAATCCAAGGACAAGCCATCGTCTGGATCCACC
This sequence comes from Desulfobacterales bacterium, assembly GCA_019038815.1. Lineage (GTDB taxonomy): Bacteria > Desulfobacterota > Desulfobacteria > Desulfobacterales > Desulfobacteraceae > Desulfobacula. The sequence continues at coordinate 11,885 of JAHOYS010000210.1, forward strand.
ACCGATCTGCCCGAAAAGAATAACGCTGATCAAAAGTCCAATGCAGAGCGCATAAATAAACAGATTCAGTCTATCCAGATCTCTAAAATCGATCAGCAGTATGATCATCATTACAGTGAAACCCGCACCCATCCAGATCATTTGTTTTTTAAAAAGGATGTGGACAACACCTGCGTCTTGTCCGGCAGTCAGGGCACTGTATAAAATCGCAAGACCCATAGAGCCGATCAAAAGGATCAATACAATAAATCCCCAGTCAAAATTCTCTATCAGCCTCCTGTCAAACATGCACTATTCCTTTAATTTTTCTTTTGTTAAAGGGTCTTGAATATATTGTTCGATTAAAGCTTCTGCTATAGGTGCCGCTGTACTCGATCCGTGCTCCCCATGTTCAATCATCACAGATATAGCGATAACAGGATTTTGAGCAGGAGCATAACATACAAACCAGGCATGATCCCGTAATGAATATTTTAAATCTTCCGTTTTTATTGTTTCCCCTTTTTTAATGCTGAAAACCTGGGCGGTCCCTGTTTTTCCTGCTATTTCAATATTTTTTAGTCTAATTCTTCTTGCAGTTCCCCGTGGACCCTGAACAACTTTTAAGAGTCCATTTCTTACTATGTTCAATGTTTCTTCACTTGCGGGCAGTCCGCCTGTAATTTCAGGCTCAATTTTTTTAACAATTTTTCCATGACTGTCCTCAATGGTTTTGACAATTCTGGGTTTGTACAAGGTGCCGCCATTTCCCACGGCAGCAATCAAGACGGCCATTTGCAAAGGTGTGACCAGATTATAGCTCTGGCCTATTGCCACAGAAAGTGTTTCACCACCTTGCCAGGATTCATTATATCGTTTCTTTTTCCAGGCCGAGGTTGGAATGAGCCCTTTTTTTTCATTTTCAAGCATAATACCTGTTTTTTTCCCAAGTCCGCTACCCCTTGCATATTGTGCCAGTGCATCCACACCGGTCTTAATTCCTGCTTGATAATAAAAAACATCACATGATTGTGCAAGAGCATCAATAACACTTAGCTCACCGTGTCCACGTTTGTTCCAGCAGCGATAAGCTCTATTGCCGTATTTGAAAAACCCCGGACAATATGAAGTTGTGTTTACATCAATATGTTGTTCTTCAAGCGCTGCAAATGAGGTAATTATTTTATACGTGGATGCCGGAGGGTATTCTGCCTGAATCACCTTATTGATCATTGGCTTGCCAGGGTCAGACATCAATATTTTCCATTTTTTGCTGCTGATGCCGCCAATGAAATCGTTTTGATCGAAACTTGGACTGCTTGCCATCAGAAGAACATCTCCATTGTCAGGATCAATGGCCACGACAGCCCCATTCTTATTTTCAAGCAGTTTTTGAGCTGTCTTTTGCAGATCAAGATCCAATGTAAGGTTTAAATCGAAACCTGCAACAGGCTCAATAGTTCTCAAAATTTTAATCGTTCTGCCATTGGCATCAACTTCTATTTGTCTTCCACCTCGTTTTCCCTGCAAATATTTTTCAAAACTTTTTTCAATACCGTATCTGCCGATCAAATCTCCTGACTTAACATTGGGATATTTACCACTTTGCAGTTCCTTACTGTTTATTTGTCCTATATATCCTAAAATATGGGTAGCGGTTTTTATATACACATAATGTCTTGTGGGCTCTATATCGACATGAACCCCCGGCAGATCAAATTTATGAGCTTCAACTATGGCAAGCTGCTCCCTTGAGATATCATTTTTTAAAGTTACAGATTTATAAAAGGCCCCCTTTCCTGCCCGGGCGATACTGTCCATGAGTTCCTGGAAAGGGACCTGGGTCAATTCGGCAACTTTTTTTACAGTCTTTTTAACATCGCCGGCATCTTCACGCACAATTTTAAGGTTAAAAGAAGGCCTGTTATCAACCATCAGTCTTTTATTTCTGTCAAACACAAGACCGCGAGACGCCTTGATACTTTTAAGGCGCACGGCATTTTTTTCAGATAAAACTCTGTATTCCTTACCTTTAATAATTTGAAGATAGATCAACCGAAAAAACAAGACGGCAAAAACAAACAGAACGCATACACTTGCACCGATAAGTCTTTGCTTTATCCATTCTCTATCCGGATTTTTATTGAATTCGGCCAATCCTGCCCTCTGTATTTTTAAGGAATCTGTTTTGCAAAAATTTTGTTACAAAAATCCAATTCTGCCAGCAAACATTTACCAGCCAGATACCGGGTGGGATAAAAATAAAACCCCAAAATGCCTGTCTTATCAGAAGACTGAAATCAAATGTCCAGATAGTATTACTTCCTTGATTGACAAAAACTGAAAACAACAGCAATCCGTGCTGAATGAATACGGATACAAAGCTGATAATAAAAATAAAAGCAATACTCTTTTGAAAAAGCAATTGTTTGACCAAGGACACGATTATATAAATCCATAAATACGAAAAAACATGATAGAAAAATGGAGCACCGGAGATACTGTCCATGATGCATCCAATAATAATGATAGCAGCAACCATTGAATAGTGAGATGAAACAAGACTTAAAAAAAGAACATTAATGATAAGCAGGTCAAAACATTCAACAAACCAGTCAAAAGACGGCAGGACAATCGTTTGAAGGATAATTAAAAAAACTGTAAGAATGATGAAAAACAATGCATTCATTATTGAACCATTTCAAAATAATTCATCTATCATTTTTAAACACAAGGACTTCTTCTATTCTATCAAAATCAACTGTGGTCTCTATAGTGATATCCTGGAAAAGTTGAGAATGGGCCTTTATTACTTTTAAAACTCTGCCTATTTTAAGCCCTTTAGGGAACACTTGATCCAAACCGGAGGAAATAATCATTTCACCCTCTTTCACCTCATCTTTTCTTAATGCATAAACAAAAGAACAATTCTCCTCATTGTTTCCTTTTACAATACCGCGTACACGGGAACTCTGCACAAGAGCATCAACAGCAGAGTTCCTGTCCGTAATCAAGAGAACCTTGGAATAAGCATTCGCAATTTTGATTGTTTGTCCGACAATTCCTTCGGAAACAAGCACGGGACTTCCTTTCACAAGGCCGTCTTTTGCACCCTTATCGATCATAATGGTCTTAAACCATGGAGATGGATCCCTTGCAATAATTTGAGCTGCCACATAAGTGTCTGGAACTTGACCTGTAAAATTAACAAATTTTTTAAGCCGAATATTTTCAAGTTCCAGCTCTTCATACCGATTTTTGATTTCTATTGCTCTTCCAAGCTGTTTTTTGATTTCAATATTCTCTTGAACGGCAAGAACTGACATAAAGTATGTATTCCAGATGTTCTGGGTGAAGTGAATGGTTCTGGTAACTGTCAGCTGAAGTGGAGAAGTAATAGAAATGAAAACTCGTTCAATGCCGCTGACCGGCAATGATTCCTTGCTGCTCATGGTTATTACGGTAAAATTAATAGTAATAAAAAGAGCAATTCCAACAAAAATAAGCAGTTTGTTTGAAAACATTAAATCAGCTAATGATTACTTCTTTCAAAATATCAATACTGTCAAGAGATTTCCCGCAACCAAGGGCTACTGTAGACAAAGGGTCATCGGCTATAACAATAGGAAGCCCGGTCTTTTCTTGCAGCAGTTTATCCAGATTTTTCAATAAAGCACCCCCACCGGTTAAAATGATTCCTGAATCAACGATATCGGCTGCAAGTTCAGGAGGTGTCTGTTCAAGTGCAATACGAACAGTTTCAACAATTGCATCAATCTGTTCAGAAATAGAGACACGGACTTCTTCAGAATCAATGGCAAGTATTTTAGGGATACCGGATACAAGGTCTCGGCCCTTGACCTCTATGGTCTCAATGTTTTCAAGATCAGGGTATGCATTTCCAATAGTTATTTTGATCATTTCTGAGGTTCTCTCACCAATCAGAAGATTATATTTTCGTTTTATATGCTGACTGATGGAAGCGTCCATCTTATCCCCGGCAACCCTTAAAGATCTCGTATAAACAATACCGGAAAGTGAAATAACGGCTACTTCCGTTGTTCCTCCACCAATATCAACAACCATATTACAGATCGGTTCGGAAATGGGAAGATCTGCACCAATTGCTGCAGCCATGGGTTCTTCAATTAAAAAAACTTCTCTTGCCCCTGCAGATTCTGCCGACTCTCTAACAGCTCTTTTTTCAACCTGGGTAATACCGGACGGTACGGCTATAATAATTCTAGGACGGACAAGGGTTTTTCTGTTATTGTGAACTTTTCGGATAAAATGCTTCAGCATTGCTTCTGTGACCTCAAAATCAGCAATAACACCATCCCTCATCGGCCTTATAGCGACAATATTACCTGGTGTGCGCCCCAGCATTCTCTTTGCTTCAGTGCCCACAGCAAGCACTTTGTTTTTTGCCATTCTGTCCGTTCTAACAGCAACAACCGAGGGCTCACTCAATACAATTCCTTTGCCCTTAACATAAACAAGTGTGTTTGCAGTTCCAAGATCAATGGCCAGATCATTGGAAAACGCCCCAAGCAAAGAGTCAATTATAAAGTTCATTTTACCTCTTCCAAGAAAAATATTTATAAATTATATTTAAATACAAAAGATCTTATTAAACATTATTTGCTAACAAACTTAACAGTTTTTTACAAGCCCAAAAAGCCTTAAAGCAATATTTTACATTAATTCAGAATATATTAAATCATGTATTTGCGATCGAAATTTTTTAATACCTTCATTTGATCTTAAAGGATGTCCTCTGTTGGTTAAAAAAATAATTATCAATGACGTTTCAGGATCGATCCAGAAAGAGGTGCCTGTAAATCCAAGATGGCCCACAGATGAGGTTGAAAAAAACCGGCCCGCAGAAGAATTTTTTTTTGAAGGCGTGTCAAATCCTGCAACCATGTCATATTGATTTTTCTTTTTCACAAAGGTTTTTATAATATCAGGTGCCAATACTTTTGTTGGTTTGCTGAGCAGTGCATTTAAAATTTCACAGCAAAGTTTATATATTGACCCGGCATCCCCGAAAAGTCCGGCATGCCCCTCTATACCTCCAACTGCCCAGGCATTATCATCATCCACTTCACCTTTCAGAAGTTTTTTTCTCCAGGGGCATTTCTGGGTGGCTGCAATTCTTTGCCGATATTTATCAAGTTTTTTATTCTTTATGTCCAAATCTATGAAAAACAGATCATCAATTCCAAGAGGAGAATAAATTTGCTCTGAAACAAACTGATCCAGCCTTTGACAGGTTGTTTTTTCAATTATCCAGGACAGGACCATAAAACCCAAATCACTGTAAACCTGACATTCGTCAATTTTGTTTTCAAGTTCCTGATGAACCAGAAGATGTCTAAGATACTGTCTGGAATTTTTTTTTGTTCCCATTATTTTTTTAAAATATTCGCGATGGGCTGGGAATCCTGAAGTATGTCTGAGGAGCATATCAACAGTCATGTCTGCTTTTTCTGAGGATTTAAAATCTTCCAGGATTGACCCTAATTTCTGATTTAAGGAAACCTTGTGCATTTCAATAAGTTTGGATAAGGCCAGTGCTGTTGCCAGAGGTTTAGTCAATGAGGCAAGATCAAAAATACTGTCTTTTCTCATTTTTATTTTTCCAGAAACATCAGCCATTCCATAAGATTCATGGAAAACAATCTTCTGGTTTACGGCACATAATAAAACCGCCCCGGGAAAGACACCCTTTGAAATGGCCTGTTCTATATTCCTGGAGATTCTGTCTTTGCCCATAAAATTTAAATCCATTGAATGACAGCAGGTTTTGTATCCATCTTGATGTCAACTCCCATACGTAAAGACAAATTAACCTTTCCATGACCGGAATCGAATCCTGAAAGAACCGGAATATTGTATTCCTCAAATATTTCTGACAATATCTCTTCAATATAATCATCATTGTCACAGTTTTTAAATATCCCGGTAATCACTCCTTTTATTGCGTTAAACAGGCCTGCCATTTTCATCTGTGTAAGCATCCGGTCAATTTTATAGGCTGGCTCTCCAATGTCCTCCAGAAACAAAACAGAATTTTTAAAATCCGGTTGAAATCTTGTGCCCAAAAGATGGGATATGGTTGCAATGTTCCCTCCTTTTAATACGCCTGTACACTTACCGGATTTGATGACCTGCCCGTTTATCACTTCGATTTTATCAAAAGAGCCCATGAGAGTGTTATAAAACGAATCAATGGTTTGTTGCGAGGCACTGGCAAATGAAACTACATTGGGCCCGTGAATAACCAAGCCACCTGTTTTATCAATAATTGACAACAATATTGCCGTATTGTCAGAGAAACCGATAAACGGTTTGGGATTTTGTTTGATAATGTTCCAGTTCAAGTGCTCCAGGATTCTCATCGCCCCGAAACCACCTCTGGCACAAATAATTCCGTCTATATCCGGATCGGAAAAAAGCTGGTTGATCACATTTGCTCGAACCATATCATTTCCTGCAAGATATCTCTTCTTTTTAAAAATCTCTTCGGGAACCTTAATCTCAAAACCCAAATTTTTAAGGACATGGATCCCCATGTTTAATTTTTCAGTGTCAAAGTGTGCGGATGGGGCACAGAGGCCTAATACACTTCCAAATTTCAAAGGACCGGGGGCTTCCATGGGCTTGGTACTATTCATGGTTTAATTTTAACCTTCTTCTCATTAAACAGGGCTTTAACCACAAAAATATTTTGTGGTTAAAGCCCTGCCGTTTTTTAACAAATTACTAAATTTTAACTTAAAACATTACGCAGCCGTAAGACTGAACAATTGGCATTTTTAACGATTTTCTGGGCACAGTTCTGAGAAAACGCCTCATTAATCTTGCGGCGGTGGTTATGATAAACCACAATCAAATCTGCCCCCCATTTATCAGCCATTTCCAGAATCACCTCATGATGCTTGCCAACCAGCACTTTGGCAGTGACATTGTCTCCACAGTTAATATCTGTGAATTCTTTCAAAGCATTTGTAAATTCTTCCTTAGCCTCTTTTTTCATTTCATCTGTTAGATAAGAAGCAACTATGGGCATACCAAATCCCGGCATCACACTGACCAGATGCATATCGGCACCACTTAATCCGGCAATATCTGCTGCATTATCATAAACAGCCTTTGATGTTTTTGGATAATCCACATCAATGGGTACTAATATTTTTTTAAACATGGGCATCTCCTTTAAACTAAAATCAGGCTAGTGCAAGTTTGTCCCTTCTTTTTCTCTGCACAAAGAAAATCAATGCGAGCAGAGCCAGAGCCGGGAAATACATAAATTGTTTAGAAAGCCTTTCTGAAGGTATCTTCAACAATAAAATTTCCTGATCAAAATCAATACCCATTTTTTCTGCATTGCTGCCAAACATTACATTGTCTATTAGAACCTTATTATCTTCGGTCCGGATCTCAAATCCAATCTCATTGAGTCGCTCAACACCTGATTTAGCGCTGCCCACAGGCAGCATCATGGATTTGGTGAATTCTTTTCCCATCATGGTTTCCCCTTTGATTTTCAGGCGAAGCATGGCACCCGGTTCCATGGTTTCAACAACCTGAACCAGATGGATACCCGGCTTTTCCTCAAAGGGCGGATAAATCTTGTCCCAGATAAATCCCGGGCGAAACAGGGTAAAGGTCACCAGCAGCATTGCAATAGTTTCATAAAACCGGTTCTTTGTCAGGAAAAAACCCTGGGTGGCTGCGGCAAATACCAGCATACCAATCACAGAAGTAACGACCACAACAACCAGGTGAAACCAGGAGCCGATCCCGATCATCAAAAGCTCTGTATTAAAAATAAACATGAAGGGTAAAATAGCAGTCCTGATATCATAGGTGAATCCCTGGATACCCGTACGGATGGGATCACCGCCGGATATCCCTGCTGCCGCAAAGGCAGCCAAGCCTACAGGCGGTGTGTCATCCGCCAGAATACCAAAGTAAAATACAAAAAGATGAACAGCAATCAGGGGGACGATCAACCCGTTTTGCGCACCCAGATCAACAATAACCGGTGCCATCAAAGTTGATACAACAATGTAATTGGCTGTTGTGGGAAGCCCCATGCCAAGGATCAAGCTGATGATAGCTGTAAAAAATAATATCAGCATCAGGTTGCCACCGGAGATAAACTCCACAAATTCGGTCATGACAAGACCGATACCGGTCAGGGTCACTGTTCCAACTACAATACCGGCGGCAGCCGTTGCCACACCGATTCCGATCATGTTTCTACCACCGGATACAAGACCGTCTATAAACTCATGAGACCCTTTTTGAAATGAAAAATCATCCCCGCCAACTTTTCTGATAAAGCCTTTTAAGGGACGCTGGGTCAGCACAATAACAATCAGCAGCATGGTTGCCCAATAAGCGGATAAGGCCGGTGAAAGGCGTTCCACTGTCAAACACCACATCAGAACGACGACCGGGAGCAGAAAATAATATCCTGCCTGGGCGGTTTCCTTCAGATCTGGTAATTCATCTATTTCATGGTTGATTTCAAGTTCCGGAACCTTGCAGGCATACCATATCAATGCATAATATGTCACCGCAAGCAAGACAGAGACCACATAAATGGTAGCGCCTCCGGCAACCCCCTTAATCCAGCCAAGACCATAATAGGTCGCTCCACCGATGATAATGATAAATAAAACGGTCATGACAAAAGAAAGTAATTTCTGGGCAATGGTTTTAGTCACCCTTCTCTCCATGCCTTCAAGCCCCATTTTACAGGCTTCAAGATGGACAATATAAACCAGGGCAATATAGGAAATAATGGCCGGTAAAAATGCATGCTTAATAACTTCCACATAGGAAATGCCCACATATTCCACCATTAAAAATGCGGCCGCCCCCATGACAGGTGGTGTGAGCTGTCCGTTTGTGGAAGCGGCAACTTCTACCGCACCTGCTTTTTCCGCGGAAAACCCAACTTTTTTCATTAAGGGTATGGTAAAGGTTCCCGTGGTAACAACATTGGCAATGGAAGACCCGGATACAAGTCCTGTCATACCCGATGAGACAACAGCAGCCTTGGCAGGTCCGCCTTTCAAATGCCCGAGACCGGCAAATGCCGTCCTGATAAAATAATTACCTGCTCCTGCTGATTCCAGTAAAGATCCAAACAGCACAAACATGAACACCATGCCTGTTGAAACACCAATTGCCACCCCGTAAACCCCTTCTGTAGTCAGCCAGTAGTGAGTCATACCTTTCACAAGGCTTGCACCTTTATGGGCAATGACATCCGGCATCCAGGGCCCGGCAAATGTGTAAAGAATAAAAACAGAAGCAACCACCATCAGCGGTGGGCCAAGTGCCCTTCTGGTTGCTTCCAGCAATAAAACAAGCCCGATCACAGCAACAACAAGGTCAAAGACTATAGGATCACCCGGACGTTCTGACAAACCTGCGTAAAAAAGAAATAGATAAGATGCGCAGAAAGCCGCGACCAATGCTAAAAACCAGTCTTGAATCGGTATATAATCCCTTGGTGAAGATTTGAATGTGGGATAGGCGGTATAGGCTAAAAACATTGCAAATGCAAGGTGAATCGCTCTTGCTTCAGTAGAGTTAAATACCAGGAAATTGAAAATAAACGGTAAGGGGGATGCATACCATAATTGAAAGAGTGTCCAGATCAAGGGGACATAAAATAAAACTTTCTTGGGAATCGTGCCGATGGGATTTCTGGCTCCGGTATCCGCCTCGGCAATCATCTCCTGGAGCGCATCCTGATCGACTGCAGTATTGTTTGCTTCGGTCATTTTGACGATTCCTCCATGGGGGAAAAGAGTGTACTATAAAAAGTGTGCAGCACCCGGTCATAATTTTCTGATCATGGTTTTTGGGCCGCACACTTTTAAATTTAAACCAGGGAGAAGATTACATCAGCCCTGCTTCTTTGTAGTATTTTTTTGCACCGTCATGGAGTGGTGCGGAAAGCCCGTCTTTAATCATTTCTTCTTTTTTAAGATTTGCAAATGCCGGATGAAGTTTTTTGAATTGATCAAAATTTTCAAAGACCGCTTTTACAACATTATAAATGACATTTTCAGGGGTGTTGGTTGAGCTGACAAAAGTTGCGCCCACACCAAAAGTAGCAGTATCAGAATCGGTTCCGCGATACATGCCGCCGGGAATGGTTGCCATTCTGTAATAATCAGCGTCTTTAACCAGTTTATCAATAGCCGGACCTGTTACACTTACCATAACGGAATCACAGGAAGTGGTTGCTTCTTTAATAGAGCCTGAAGGATGACCCACTGTAAATACAATGGCATCAATTTTGTTGTCGCAAAGCGCACTTGACTGTTCAGCAGATTTAAGTTCTGAGGCCAGTTTGAAATCAGCTTTTGTCCAGCCAAGAGCTTTCATGACAACTTCCATGGTTCCTCGCTGGCCGGAACCCGGATTTCCAATATTAACCCGTTTACCTTTAAGATCCATGAAATCTTTAATTCCGGAATCTTTACGGGCAACAACGGTAAAAGGTTCGGGATGAACACTGAAAACAGCTCTCAAATTTTTATTGGGTCCTTTAGCAGCAAACTTACTGGTTCCATTATATGCATGATACTGCCAGTCAGACTGTGCAACACCCATGTCCAGTTCACCGGCTGCAATTGCATTAAGATTATATACAGAACCGCCTGTGCTTTCTACGGAACAGCGGATGTTATGAACTTTTCTTCCTTTATTGACCAAGCGTGCAATCGCACCGCCGGTTGGGTAGTAAACACCGGTTACACCACCGGTCCCAATGGTAACAAAAGTTTGGTCAGCCGCCTGAACAGGAGCTGAACCCATGAAAAGAACCAATCCAAAAAGTGCTGCGATGCAAAAAACGAGTAACTTCTTCATTTAAACCTCCAAATTAAAATATTAAATTTATTTTTCTTGTTGTTACACTAAAGAATCATTCTCAAAGTTAAATTTACAGTTAGCCGTACTTTCCCCCTTTCTTTTTTTATAATACATTCTCAGGCTATTCTGTTCCTAAAGCGAGCAGTTGCCATGCCATTGGGCATGGTATCAGTTAAATAGCAATAAGGATAATAGCCACAGCAGGATTTGAGTATACATCATCAAGTTTGATCATTTCATTATCAACTGTTTAGATCGTTGCTGTCAGAAACTTATCCTAAAATTTATCGTTATCATAATAATTTGTAAAGTTATTTTTTTAATATTATTCTTGCATCAACAACATCCAGTCCTTTTTCATAGAGAAGAAC
>JAHOYS010000253.1 GCA_019038815.1 Desulfobacterales bacterium
CCAGTAAAGAACCTGAATATTTAAAAAGCAACTATCATACCATCAAACGTCAGATCGTATGAAGAAATATGATATTTTAATGCAGACATCCCGATTAAGGAAGAAGATGAGTAAGGAATGTGCTGGATGGGAATGGATGAAAATTTATTTTCAATATTTTTTTCTTTTGAGCCCTCCTGCATCCGGTCATTGCAGATCAGTCCCTTTACCTCAATATTCAAGGAATTGAGTTGATCAAGTATACGCCTGGTTTCAGCCACGGACAGTACATCCTGGTTGAATACAATGAAAAATTTTGATTTTTGGGGATCTTCAAAAATATTCTTAAGTGTTTGATAGTCGGATTTGATCTCCCGGATCCTGGACAGGACTTTATCCCGTTCAAATTCTTTCCCGGCAAATTTAATTCTTGAGATAATTTCTTTTCGCTTATAAATTTCCATGCGCAGCTTTTCAAGCTGATCAATCCATGTCAATGAAAGGGAGGGCAGGTTAAAAAATCTTAATGACAGGGCTGTCGGCGGCATGTCAATGATCAGATAATCATATCCCTTATACCGGTCTTGAAGATTCATGAAAGCGGTCACCAAAGCATATTCCTCCATGCCCGGCGAAAATTTTAAAATATCAAAATAATTGTCCAGGTTAAAAGCTGTCAGATATGCATAGCTGTTTTTAACATTTTGGGCGGTTTTCTTTAAATACTGCTTGATTTCTTTATCCCGGTCAATTTGAAGGACTTCAAGGCAAGGCCCCAGCGTGCATGCTTTGTCGGAAAAATCCGTCTCAAAAATATCAGACTGATTGTGGGCATCATCAAAAGAGGCCAGAAGCACTTTTTTGCCTTTTTCCATTAGCACCAGTGACAAAAGTGCAGATGCCGTAGATTTTCCGGTTCCGCCCTTGCCTAAGAAAAATAATGTTTGAAGTTCAGCCATAATTTTTATCCTATATCAAATACGGAAAACAGTCTGGATAACGGTTCATTAGCCGTATCCACCCTTTCAAGGAGTAGAATCAAATCCTTTTCCATTAGCGGAAGAAGATCCATACAGATCTGCACGGGCGGAGACGGCATTCCAATGAAGGTTCCCTGTACCAGAACGGCAAAGATATACTCCAGTTCTTCTCGTTCGGCTTCAATAGTTTCAACGGCCTTGTGTCTTGCCACTTCATCAGCCACTTGCCAGAAGCCTGTAATACGGTTTTTAATTTTTCCGATGATATCGAAAATATATGTTCCTGGTCCGATCATTTTACCCTGAATATTTTTCGGTCAAAATCGATTCGTTTTTGGGACGGGAAATAATAATATACTGCATACAGAGCCATCAGAACGATGGCAGCCGAATAAAATCTGGGGAAATCACATAAAACAGCTGTAAAAGCTAAATACGGCGTGATCAGTGACAGCCATAAAATTTTTTTTTGAAAAGATAAAAATTCTTTAGCAGGAACCCGGGTTTGTTTCCGCATGGAATGGGCAAAAAGGGTCCGAAAAAAAAGTGGTCCTGCAATGGCAGTAATGACGGATAAAATAAACAGAAGGGAATGCATGACAGATGGAATGACAAACTGCCCTGGCTTGATAAAGTTCAATTCTCTTGCCAGGCCAAAGACCAGAAAAAGACCCACTGCCGGTAAAATGATTATAATAAATTGTTTTTTAAGTATCGCTTGCATGTCAAATCATCGTATGATCCGGGAAAAATCATTTCTCCCGGATCATACGATTTATCATCAGGATTCGGATTTCATGCTCATAAATTTTATGACACCCTCAACAACGATCCAGATAGCCAGCAGGAGTATTAATCCATTCACTATCTGGAGCAGTGTGTTGTCAGCAGTACCGAACTTGCTCTGATTCAGTACAAGCGCCCAGACAGTCATAACCATCATTAACACGGCTGGAATACCTGATATTAACCATTTCATGCCGCCTTTGGTTTTCAGGTAAACCGTAATAATAATCAAAACAAGACCTGCAAGGGTCTGGTTGACCGCACCGAACAAGGGCCAGAGTTTTAGTGCACCCTTTCCACCGGCGCCTGTTGCAAAGGCAAGTGCCAGTGCGGTTGCCACGGCTATAAAAGTAGCTATATATTTACCGGTAAGAAAATTCATTTTTAAACTGCCGAAAAGTTCAGAAACAATGTAGCGCTGGATACGGGTGGCAGAATCCAGGGTAGTTCCGGCAAAAGATGCCACAAATACCCCCATGATAACCACAGCCACGCTATTGGGCAATCCGGTGGAGGCAATCATATTGGCAGAGCCGTTCACAAAAGCCGCTATTTTAGAGCCAAGACCTGCTGCTGCTGCCCAGGAAGAATAATGGGTTGTCCAGGCTGCCACCCCCATCAGGGTTTCCCCTGATTTGGTTACATAACCCATACCGATTCCGGCAGACACAGCAATGATAACCAGTGTGGCAAGAGCCCCTTCCATGAGCATGGAACCATAACCGACAAATAAAGAATCAGTCTCATACCTGACCTGTTTGGCCGAGGTTCCTGAGGATACCAGCGAATGAAAACCTGAAATGGCGCCGCAGGCAATAGTTATAAACAGGAACGGCCACATGGGCGGTGCCTTTGCAGGTGTTGTCTGAATTGCCGGGGCAACTATTTCCAGATTCCCGCCAAAAGCTGAAAGAAATACACCCAGTACTAACAGAACCATGACAATCATCAGCTGGTGGGAGTTTATAAAATCACGGGGCTGGAGCAGGGTTGTAACAGGAAGGGTAGAGGCAATAAAGGCATAGGCCAAGAGAATAATTGTCCATACACCAGTAGGTGGAATTCCGGCAATAGCCGGCATTTTAATGGGAATGTAAATACCGATGAACACCGTGACATACATTAGAATCACGGCAATAATGGACCAGGCCAGGATATTTTTCCCCTGCTTATAAATAGCATGTCCAAGGTAAAGGGCAATGGCTACCTCGCACCATACCGGGAATACGGATGACGGATACATGGCAAATACCACGGCGATAACAAGACCGAAGATGGCAATCACAATCCAGAGTTCTAAGAATACAACTAAAAAAAAGAAAAACCGGGTGCGGGCATTGACATATTTTGAAGTATAATCAGCAACGGATTTTCCCTGGTTTCTCATGGAGATAATCAAAGCTCCAAAATCATGAACCGCCCCCATGAAAATGCTACCGAAAAATACCCATATTAATGCCGGCACCCATCCCCAGATGATGGCTATAGCCGGGCCAACAATGGGTCCGGTTCCGGCAATGGATGTAAAATGATGCCCGAAAATCACTTCTTTTTTTGTGGGAACATAATCCATGCCATCTTCCAGCTCAACGGAAGGAACCGTTGCTGTCTGGGATAACTTAAAAATTTTCTGACCGATGAATTTACCATATAAGTTATACATCAGGATATAACCTATAAACGCAACAACCATAATGACCAATGCACTCATTTGACAATCTCCTTATATCTATAAAAAATATTATAAATCATGGCAAAAGCATTCGACGACGCGTGCTTTTACCAACTCCAATTCTTGCTTGTTATTATCCTTTTTATACATGGTGGAAAAAATAAATACCAGTAAATATTTTTATTATCAGAGGAATTTCATGTTTTTTTGTGGCGTATGCCTCAATAATTTGGAGTGCCTGTTCATGATGCCAATACTTCGGGTTGGAATTACCCATATGCCTATTTTGGAAAATGCTGTGAAATATACACCTGAATATGGTAATATTATTTTTGCTGTTAAGGTTTGTGACTTAGAGCACCTATAGACCGATTTGTTTACCAATGGTCTGTTTGTTTTACATGGTGTAAAGATATCTGACACATATATCAATATTATCAGATACTCTACCACAGTATTTTTTTCTTGTTTTTTCAGCAAGTTGTTGGTTGTACAATGCTGCCTTGCTGACTTGGCACGTATTTTGATAGTGTGATGTGATGATATGAAAAAGTGTAAAAAGGAATAACATAATGGAACAAACTTTAACAGATCGGAAAGCATTTTATCATATATTGAGCAGAAAAATTACGACCTTGATACTGGTTGTTTCTTTTTTCCCCATGCTATTGACCACAGGTATCCTTGTTTATCGATTTAATCTGACCTATACGGATAAAATACAGGCGCATATTTCCGAAGTGGTTCAAAAGCATAGTCAGAATATTGATACTTTTTTATCGGAAAGATTAGGGAATATCCGATATACAGCCCTGCATTTTGACAGCATGCAGCAGGCGCCCAAAATATTCCTGCAACAGCATCTGGCAATATTAAAAAGTGAATATGGGGATGTGTTTACAGATTTGGGACTGATCAATAAAAAAGGTGTCCAGTTTGCGTATGAAGGGCCCTTCAAGCTTGAAAATGCAGATTACTCTAAAGCACAATGGTATTTAAAAGCCATAGACAAACCTTTTTTTATCAGTGATGTGTTTGCAGGTTTAAGGGGACACCCCCATTTTATTATTGCAGTAAAGGTCACATCCAACGGGTCTGATTATATCTTACGATCAACCATTAATTTTGGTGCCTTTAACTCTCTGGTGGAAAATATTCATATTGGAAAAACCGGACTTGCCTTTCTTGTGAATAGTAAAGGCGAGCTGCAAACCCAGACCAAGGTGGGGATTAACGAGTCAATCATCGCATCAATGCTGGATCGAAGCTGTTATAAAGACAATGAAACAGTTTTTGCAAAAAAAAAGGATGCTTCGGGAAATAAATTTATATGCGTGACAGCAATGCTGAATAATATTGATTGGATAATGGTGTTTCGCCAGGATTTAAATGATGCTTTTTCTGATTTATGGAAAACCCAGTTTCTTACCCTGGTTATCTTTATTCTTGGATGCATTGCCATTCTTTCAGTGGCTTTTACTCTTCCCCGAAGTATTGTGAAACTGATTTCCAGCGCAGACAAAAAGAGCGAAGTAATGAACAAACAGGTTGTTGAAAGCGGAAAACTGGCCACGATAGGTGAACTTGCAGCTGGCATTGCCCATGAAATAAACAATCCGGTTGCCATTATGGTGGAAGAGGCCGGCTGGATAGGGGATCTTCTTGAAGAAGAGGATTTAAAAGAATGTGAAAATCTTGATGAATTTACCCGTGCACTGGTTCAAATTAACACCCAGGGCAAAAGATGCAAAGAGATCACTCATAAACTGCTCAGCTTTGCCAGGAAAACAGATTCCACTATCAATGATGTTCAGGTCAATGAAGTGATCACTGAAATGGTCTCCCTTACCGCTAAAATGGCCCGGTATAATAATGTTATCATTGAAACTAATTTGAATGAAGGGATTCCCTATATCCGTATATCTCCATCTGAACTTCAGCAGGTCGTTCTTAATTTAATCAATAATGGTATTGACGTCATGGAAAAAACGGGTGGAATAATTAAAATCAAAACAAAAGTCAGTGCCATTGAAAAAAATAATCTGGTGATTTCCATGGAAGACAATGGACCCGGTATAGCTAAAGATAATCTTAACAGAATATTTGATCCTTTTTTTACGACCAAAGCAGTGGGAAAAGGCACGGGGCTCGGGCTATCCATCTGCTACGGCATTATTGAGAAGATGGGCGGGAAAATAGATGTTCATTCCCAGGTGGGTGTCGGGACCAAATTTCGTATTTGGATACCGTTTCAGGATGAAATACTTGAAAAAACAGATAATGAATAATGAATAAATAATAAAGAAGCAAAAAAATTAAGGAGAATAAACATGAACAAGATTAAATTATTACTCGTAGATGATGAAAAACCATTTCTGGATACCATTACCAAGCGTCTTGAAAAAAGAAATTTAAAGGTGTCTGCCGTTTACAGCGGGAAAGAAGCATTGGCCGAGCTTGAAAACAATACATCTCTTGAGGTGGTCGTCCTTGATGTAAAAATGCCGGGTATGGACGGCATCCAGACATTGATTGAAATTAAAAACAGGTTTCCCCTGACAGAGGTGATCATGCTGACCGGTCATGCAACGGTTGAAACAGCAATCGACGGGATGAAGCTTGGCGCATTTGATTACCTGATGAAACCCTGTGATATTGATATGCTGGTGACCAAGGTCAAGGGTGCCGTAGAAAAGAAAAGAAAACATGAAGAAAAAATCACTGAAGCCCGGATAAAGGAAATTACAGCACGGCGGGCTTAAGTAAAGAGGGATGTTATGACCCGAAACAGTAAAGGAAAGAATGTCATCAATGTCCTGCTTGTTGATGATGAAAAAGGGTATGTAAATGTTCTGGCTAACAGGATGTCAAAACGATCCATCAATGCTACAAAGGCATTCTCCGGTACTGAGGCCATACAGATTCTACGTAAGAATGATTTTGATGTGGTGGTCCTGGATTTAAAAATGGAGGACATGGATGGAATCGAAGTTTTAAAAATAATGAAAAAAATGGCGCCTGAACTGCCCGTGATTTTTTTGACAGGACATGGTTCACAGGAGGCAGCCAGGGAAGGAATTTCATTTGGTGCATTTGATTACCTGACCAAACCCTGTGAGCTTTCAGAGTTAATTGAAAAAATCAAAGAGGCGTACCAGTGCCAGGTGACAGGATGAAAAGGGTCTCAAATAGAGTTGAATAACAGCTGACTGCGAAGGAAAAATCATGTTTTATAAAACAAATGAATTTAAACTGTGTATGGCATTATTGGTTGGTGTGATCGTCTTCCTGCTGCCAAGGCCGGAAGGAACACAATTTAAAGTTACAGGTGATGCAGGCCAAATACTTGTTCAGAATGTGAATGAGCATTTTGATGTTGTTTCCGATGGGAAAAAGACAGAATCATATATTTTAAAGGCAAAGGCCCCGGGCTCACTGGAAGCCAGTGTGAAATTTTTAGATCAAAAAGCAATTGATTTAAATTTAGATACGGTTCAGGTGGATTATGTTGACGGGCTTTCGCCAAAAGCAAAACGATTTTTAGCAATCCTTGCAGTTCTTGTTATATTATTTATCATAGAACCCATACCCCTGGAAATAACTGCTGTCTTAATCGGGGTTTCCCTGGTTTCTCTGCAGATTACAGATGTAAAAAGTGCCTGGGCTCCTTATATGCATCCGGTGGTCATTTTTATCATGTGCTGCCTGATTTTTGCAATTGCCCTTGACAAGGCAGGTTTAACCAAACGGCTGGGATATTATATTATCAAAAAAGCCGGCAACAGTATTACCCGTTTTACTTTTATTATTGCCATCGGGCTTGGCCTTGCATCTTCTTTCATGCATGATGCAGCCGCCTGCGCCATAGGGATTGTTACCATGCTGCCCCTGATGCGCGCTGCCGGCATTGAACCCAATACCAACACTGCCAAGTTCATGATGCTGTCCCTGCCCTTTGCCTGTTCAAGCGGCGGAATGGGAACTCTTGTCGGAGGGGGACGCTGCATGGTCTCTGCTGCATTTTTAAAAGAATTTACAGGGATTGAAATTACCTTTTTTGAGTGGATATTATATGCCATGCCTGCAGCTATCATTACAACGCCCATTGCTGTATTAATTGTATATATGGTTTACAGACCAGATCCAAAATTCAAACTGCCGGATTTTGATGAAGATCTTGGGCCCATGACATCACTTGAGAAAAAAACCGTGACCATTATTACTCTTTCATTTGTGCTCTGGCTGACCAAGGGGCTCCATGGCCTGGATTATTCAGTTACCGGTATGCTGGGGGTTACCGCCCTGGTATTGTTCAAGGCCTTAAGGTGGAGAGATATCAATGACAATCTGGAATGGGGAACTGCCTTGTTCATTTTCGGTGGTGGTATTTCATTGGGCCTTGCCATGGGATATTCAGGCGCTGCCGACTATTTTGCCCATCTTTTCTTTCCTCTGATCCAGGGAAAAGGATGGCTGGTCCTTTTTGTCGGTGTGGGCGTTTTCGGGGCTCTGGTGACAAATGCCATGGCCAATGTTGCTGCAGCCGCTCTGATCTTGCCTATTGTTATTCCCATGGCTTTGCTTGAAGGGGTCGATCCAAGGATTCTGGCGCTCTGCCTGGGCATGGCCACATCCTTTGCAATGCTTCTTGTAATCGGCTGTCCCCCCAATGCCATTGCATATAGTTACAGGTATTTTAAATCATCAGATCTCACAAAGGTCGGACTGGTTGCCACGCCGATTTTATTGACGGTTTTAGTTATTGTTGTAAGTGTGTGGTGGAATATACTGGGTTTAATTTAGGGAAAATATTTATATGGACAAACGCTATGATGACAATATCCGCCTTCTTCTGGTAGATGATGAAGAAGGTTTCCGGGCAGCCATCGCAAGAAGGCTTACCAAAAGAGGGCTCAAACCCCTCCAGGCATCTGATGGGAAAGAGTGTCTGGATATTCTTGGGCAAGAGTCCGTGGACGTAGTGGTTCTGGATGTGAAAATGCCTGGAATGAGCGGTATTGATACATTAAAAGTCATCAAGCAGGCGTATGAAAAAATCCAGGTCATCCTTTTAACCGGTAATGTTGCAGTAACAGATGGCGTCGAAGGTATAAAATCCGGCGCCTTTGATTACCTGACAAAGCCGGTAGAGATTGATCATCTGGTAAATAAAATTCATCAGGCCTTTGAAATAATTCGGCTGGAAGAAGAAAAACAAACAGAACTTGAATACCGGGCTAAACTGGAAAAAAAAATGATTGATACGGACCGGCTTGCATCTCTTGGCACGATGTCCACCGGTATTGCCCATGAAATCAACAATCCTCTGGCCATTATCAATGAATCTGCAGGATTTATCAAACAGGTATTAAATTCAGCGGAAATGGTGAAGTACTCGCAGAAAGATATTTTGATAATGGCGGCAGAAAAAATTGAAAAAAGTATTAAAAGAGCCCGTAATATAACTCATCAGCTTCTGGGCCACGTAAAAAAACCAGACACGAAACTTTCTGAAGTTAACTTGAAAGCATTGCTGTATGAAACGTTTGGCCTGCTGAAAAAGGACATAAGAGACAAACAGATAAATATTCACTGGCAGATCGATAAGAATAAAAATGTTATCTGGAGTGACCCGTATCAGATCCGGCAGGTTCTGATGAACCTTTTGAGCAATGCGGTTCATGCATTGCCGCAAACCGGTTCCATTACGTTATCCACGGATGAAATTGAAAAGGATATCATCCTTGAAATTAAAGATAATGGTGTCGGGATACCCAAAGAAAATTTAGGCAGGATCTTTGATCCATTTTTTACCACCAAATCCTTTAATGAAGGGACCGGTCTGGGGTTGTTTGTTGTTCATAAGATTCTTTTAAACCTTAACGGTAAGATTGATGTTACAAGCAAAGTGGGGGAGGGAACTTGTTTTCAAATCAGACTGCCTAAATGTAATAAATCAAATGGATAAATAAAGTACAGGATATATAGATAAAAATAAAGGAGGGATCTGTCATGATTAAAATACCCGCAAGAATTTTGATAGTTGATGATGAAAAGGATTTTGTTGAAATGTTTTCCATGCGGTTAGAAGGGCAGGGTGAAAAAGTATCCACTGCCTACAGCGGTAAAGAGGCATTAAAGGTCTTGGAAACGAAAATCATTGATGTGGTCATTCTGGATATAAGGATGCCGGGTATGGACGGGATTGATACCTTAAAACAGATAAAAAATCTTTATCCCATTGTTGAAGTCATTATGCTGACCGGACATGGATCGACCGAAACCGCTGTAGAGGGTATGAAACTGGGGGCATTTGATTATTTGATGAAACCGGCTGATTTTGAAGATATAAAAATCAAAATTGAAAATGCCAGAAAACGGAAAGATGAACAGGAAGAGCGAATTCGTCAGGCTGAAGTCAAGCTCCTTTTAAGAAGAAGCGGGGATTTTTAAAGTGCAATATGTATTAATTAAAGGAGGATATAAATGAAATCCATTTTGGTAAAAGATTTAATGATCCCGCTTTCAGAGTATGCCACTGTTCATGAGGAGGCCACATTATCAGAGGCACTGGATGCGCTTGAAAAGGCCCAGGAACAATTTGATAAAAGTAAATACAGGCACCGGGCAATCCTGGTTTGTGAAAAAAACACCAGCAAGGTTGTTGGTAAACTCAGCCAGCTGGATGTGATACGGTCACTGGAGCCCAAATACGAACAGTTTACGGAAGAAAAGACTTTTCCCCAGGCAGGTATGTCTCGTTTCGGCTTCAGTCCGCAATTTATGAAAGGTATTTTAGAACAATATGAATTATGGTATGAGCCATTAAAAAATATATGCGGGAAGGCAGGCAAACAAAAAGTAAAAGAGCTCATGCACACCCCCACGGCAGGGGAATATGTCAAAGAAGATGCAAATCTGGGAGCGGCCATTCACCAGCTTATTATGGGACACCACCAATCTCTTCTGGTAACAAGAGGTGACGATATTGTCGGAATTTTGCGATTAACAGATGTTTTCAAAGAAATCTGCATTGATGGAAGAAAAACTCACAAAACTTAAACAGGTTGAAAAGGCAAGCATCTTAGGGTGATGGAAAAATTTACAATTCAGTTGACTCTTAAAAGCAGGGTATACCTGGTCAATGCCATTCTTTTGTGCATAACTGTGATTGGGGCGATACTCATGGTTTGGTATACTTATAAGACTGAAAAAATATTCACGGACATTATTGATAAAAATATTGTGATTTATCAGTCTGCTGAAGCCCTTGGTACCTCCCTTGTCAATCAAAAAGGATTTGTATCGTATTATCTTCTGGATCATGACCCTGCCTGGCTTGATGAGCTCAATAGATACCGGATACTTTTCAAAGAAAATCTTGTAACAGTGAAGTCGCTTGTAGAAGAACCATGGGAAAAAGATGCCGTTGCCCAGGTTGAATCTAAATATAAGGATTATGTTACGGCCAGAGATAACGTTATTGAACTCTATAAATCAAGTGAATATGATAAAGGCTCGACCCTTCATAAAGATGTAAGACAAGATTTTTTTGAAATTCTAAAAATATGTGAACAGTTTAAATTATTCCATAAAAATAAAATTGAAGATGCAATTAAAACAAGCCATAAGGAATCCAATCATCTAAGGTATATTGCCCTCATGGCAATTGTTGCCGTCATTGTCCTAAGCCTTTTAATTAATTATATTTTTACCCGCCATATATTGGAACCGATTCGAAAATTGGCGATAGAGGCAGACAGGCTGGGGGGTTCAAAGTCTTCAGCAAATGAAGTTGTCGCTTTAAAACAAAGTGTTCATGGTCTGATTGAAAATGCAAAACAAACTCATCAGGAGTTGAAGCAAAGCCGGGAAACCCTGATGCACTCCGAAAAAATGGCGTTGCTGGGAAAGCTGGCTGCCGGAACATCGCACAGTATCCGCAATCCTCTAACCTCTGTAAAAATGAGACTTTTTTCATTGAACCGTTCGTGTGAATTTACAAAGCCCCAGCAGGAAGATTTCAATGTTATTTCCGGTGAAATAAAGCATATTAATAAAATCGTTGAGAATTTTCTTGAATTTTCCCGGCCACCCAAACTGAAAATGAAAAAAATGAGCCCGTCAATTGTTGTAGACAGTGCTCTTCATCTTCTGGAACAACGATTAAAATCCTATCATGTGACTACAAGATTGATTCGGCACCGTCCCCTCAGCGATGCGCTCCTGGATCAGGAACAGCTCAAGGAGGTAATTGTCAATATTATTATCAATGCCTGTGAAGCTATGGATAAGAGTGGTTTGATCATTATCCATGAAGAAGAAACTCATGTGGAACCCTTAAAAAAAGTCGCTGTGATAAGGATAATAGATGATGGTGAAGGGATTCCTCAACAAGTCAAAGAACAGATATTTAATCCTTTTTTTACCACCAAAGACGAAGGAACAGGCCTTGGGTTGAGCATAGCCTTTAATATCATAAATGAACATGGGGGATGGCTGGATGTGTCCAGCGAGGAAGGCCAGGGGGCATCTTTTGTTATTACGCTTCCCATAAAGGACTCATAGTATGGATACTATTTTGGTAATTGATGATGATGATCAGCTAAGAATAAGTTTCTGCAAGCTTTTAAAAGAAGAAAAGTATGCAGTCATCAGTGCTGCTTCCGGAGAAGCCGGCATTGAAATTGTCAAACAGAATGTTCTGGATCTGGTTATTTTAGATATGCGGTTACCCGGAATAAACGGAATGGAAACATTCAAACAAATCAAGCAAATAGATTCAAAGCTGCCTGTTATTATTATAACTGCCCATGGTACAACTCAAATTGCCATAGAAGCTACCAAGCTGGGGGCTTATGATTATGTCCTCAAACCATTTGATGTGCCGGAAATGCTTAATTTGATTGAACAGGCAATAGAGGCCGGCTATTTTATGAGATCGCCGGTTAAAGTGGATGCTGCTCCTGATCAGGACTCAGGAGATGCGATTATCGGTCAAAGCAAGCTCATGCAGGATGTATACAAATCAATAGGCCGTGTTTCTCAGACCGATGCAAGCGTTTTAATACTGGGAGAATCAGGGACTGGAAAAGAATTGGTAGCCCGGGCCATCTATCAGCATGGTATTCGCTCGGACAAGGCCTTTTTAATTATTAATTGTGTCGCCATACCTGAAACTCTTCTGGAGAGTGAATTATTCGGTTATGAAAAAGGTGCGTTTACCGGAGCTTCCCAGCGGCATATCGGAAAAATTGAACAGGCTGACGGTGGTACCGTGTTTCTGGATGAAATCGGGGATATGCCGTTAAATATACAGGGCAAAATTTTAAGGCTGTTACAGGAAAAAAGTATTGAAAGACTTGGAGGTGAAGAAACCATCCGGGTTGATGTTCGAATTATTGCAGCGACAAATAAAAAACTGGAGCAGGCTATCAAAGAAGAAAAATTTCGGGAAGATTTATATTTCCGTTTAAAAGTGGTTACCTTGGAACTTCCCCCATTGAGAGACAGACGGGAAGATATCAATAGTTTGATTTCATATTATATGGCTAAATTTTCCAAGGAATTAAAAATTGATAATCCAGATATTCAAAAAGAAGCTTTAAACCGGTTAAATCGTTATGACTGGCCCGGAAACATCAGAGAGTTGTTGAACCTGATTCAGAAAGTTCTTATCTTCAACAGAGGGGCTCCAATTTCCATTGCAGATTTGGAACAGGTAATAAATAAAAAAGAAAAAATTCAATCCAATGAAAAGATCGAATTAAATGATATCAGGCAGTGGGTCAGACAATTATTATCCCAACAATCTGAAAATTATCGGTTTGATGATTTTATAGACATAGTTTCAACTATTATAGTTGCCGAGGCTCTGAAAATAACCAATGGAAACCGTTCCCAGGCTGCGAAACTCTTAAGTGTCTCAAGGCCGACACTTCATGCCAAAATCGATAAATATAATATTAAGCTTAAAACTGAAATATCAGATCAGCAGGGCCGGTAAAAAAAGCAGTGTAAATAAGTTACCTGCCGGGATCAGATGAATTTTTGCTAATCCCGGCAGGGGTTGATATTATTCTTTTACCATCAGATCACAAATGAGGGTAAAAATATCTGTAAGTCTTAATATACCGATTACCTTATCCTGTTTGTTCATTACCAGCAAAGACTGATGGTGGCCCAGGATAAACTGATGAATTGCCTCCGGAACAAGAACCTCTTCGCTGACATATTCGCCTTCCTGGGGCGAATGCATGATATCTTTTACTTTTCTTTTTTTGGCCTTTACAACAAGCGTGTCACAGCTTTCATCCCAGAGATTGTAATTTTCCACCAGAGAATGAACAAAATCACAGCTTAAGCCAAATCTGGATAGTCCCATCTTTGCAAGATGTTCAGAGCTTCCAAATTGACTGTATTTGGGTTCAAGCGCACGCAGGATATCAAGGGAAGATACTTTCCCACAAATATCGCCATTCTTATCAAAAACAAGAACCGCCCGGTGTTTGTATTTAGACTGATCCGTTGTCTTATGTGAGGCAAGAAGTGTTTTGACAGCAGTCTCAAGAGTATCCTCTTCATTTACAGTTGCATATTCCTGCAACGGAATCATCACTTCTTTTACTTTTTTTGGTTTCATTTTTTCCATCCCTTATTGATGTTTACAGCATAATCTTCATACCCATGAGGGGCCAGATAATGTAAACGGCAATACCTGTTACGATCATCAACATAATACTGGCCGGGATACCATAACCAAAAAATTCACCGGTGGTGAACTGCTTTGAATCATAGGCAATGGCATTGGGCGCCGCTCCAACCAGAAGCAGAAAGGGCATACCCGCTACAACAAGGGCTGAGAACGTGATCACATCCGGTCCTACACCCAGATAAGGTCCTATAACCAATGCGACAGGCAGGACAATGGCAATGGCTGCAACATTCATAATAAAATTGGTTAACATCATAACAAGAAATGACATGCTCATTACAAAGACAAACCAGTTGGAATCTTTGAACATGCTCAGCCAGTTGATGGCAATCCATTCAGCAGCTCCTGTTTCCCAAAGGCAGAAACCAATACTCATGGCACCGCCAAACAATAAGATAATGTTCCATGGAATAGATTCAAGGTCTTTAATGTCCAGAATTTTTATTACAAAGAACAAAACCGTGGATGACAGGATAATGGCTGACTTGTCAATGGGTTTTAATATTTCCACATAAGGCCTGATAGACATCAGAAAGATACATACGAAAATGATTGAAGCAGCAATAATCTCATTTTTAGTAATGGGTCCCATAGCTTTACTGAGTTTTTTTGCTTTTTCTCTTAAGCCTGGAATCGTTCTCTGCTCAGGTTTGAAAAAGATCATAAAAAATCCCCATAAAGCAAAGGTCATGATCCATCCAATGGGGAACATGTAGAAAGCCAGTTGGAAAAAAGTTATGTCCGTACCGACAAGTTCTTTATAAAAACCCAATGCGACCGCTCCCCGGGCTGCACCCAGCAGGGTAACGATACTTCCGGCACCTGCAACATAAGCCATTCCAATGAAAAGCCCTTTACCAAATCTGGTGGGTGTCTCAAAGTCATCAGTATAGAGGCCATAGACGGTGAGGAGAAGGGGAAACATGGTTGCGGCAACTGCTGTATGGGCCATGATATGGGTCAAGGCAGCGGTGACCACAAAACACCCAAGGTATATCATGCTGGTTTTTTCACCTACAATGGCAAGCATTTTGTACGCAAGACGACGAGTCAAACCTGTTTTGGTAAACACGATTCCAATCACAAGGGATGCAAAGATAAAGACGACCGAAGGATCAAACATCTGTTGGAAAGCAGTTTTGGCAGGCCGGATCAGAAAGACTGCCTGCAAAATTCCCATAAAGAGGCTGGTCACGCCAATGGGAACTACCTCAAAGACCCACCATGTACCCCCCAGAAGAAATACAGCAAGGGCACCTTTTGCCTGCTGGCTCAACACAAAGTGTTTGCCGGCAGGATCAATTGCATCCGGCCAGGGAGGGGAAAAGTTAACAACAGTAAACAGTACTACACCTATAAGTAAAAACAGGATGCGTTTCCAATCGAAGTTGAAGCCGGTCAAGGTTTCAGTGTTAGTAGTCATATTAATATTTTCTCCTATAGTTAATATAAGTTCATCTAGGGTTATCCCCCAAACCGCTGGAGAATATCTTTGATTTTTTCCTCTGTTTGTTTTTCAACAATGAGCATTTTGTCCGCTTTTGCTTTTTTGATTTTTTCTGCAAGGGCTTCAAGATCCGCTGGTTTTTCCAAAAAATCTGTGGCGCCGACTTTCATGGCTTCTACTGTTTTTTCAACAGTTGCATAACCGGTAAGCAGAATGATCTGCAGTTCGGGCTTTTTGTTCTTAATGGCCTTCAATGCTTTCATACCGTCCATTCCCGGCATCTGAAAATCCATGACAATTGCATCAAATGGTTCTTTTCCTATAATGGACATGGCCTGGTCAGCAGATTCGGCAGTACTAACCTCCATACCACGGGCTGTCATCCGTTCCGACATGATCTCCAGAAACTCTTTTTCATCATCTACAAGCAATACTTTCGTCGACATTATTTTTCTCCTTATACCATTGGTGTCTTAGCCACATTAAATTGGCGTAAAGGGTTAAATGCATTTCGGCCACAAAAAGCCAAACCCGTTATTCTTTTTATTTTTCTCAATGGATATATCCAGATATGTCATTAAGGCTCTGTCTTCTTTCGATCCAAACAGATCATCCATTAAGGTATTTTTACCCGTGTCCATTGAAAACCAGATCGAGGGTGCTGTCAAATCGGTTCCAAATGAAATTATCACCTGCTTTTTTTCTTTTGCTGCACAACAGGCGGTTTCAACGGCTCTCCATATCATATTTTCCAGATAAAATAAATTTGTGGTAACCATCATGGGCGATACCGGAGCAGTTATCTTAACAGCAGTCTCCTGTTTCTCAATAAGCGGAGATGCCAGATCCAGAACAAAACTGACTGTTTTTTCAAGATCTGCAACTTCCGTTGACAGATCAACACTGTGGGAAAACCGGTTCAATTTTTTTAATATCAGATCCGCCCGCTTTACCTGTCTTGTCAACATGCGTGAAATATCATTGATGCGCGCAGGAGGAAGGGGGGAGCCTTTCTCGGCCATTATGGACAGATCCTTCAGCAACCCTGCACTTTCATTGATAATGGCCAGGGTGTTTTTAATTTCATGGGTTGCCGTGGCAGACATTCTTCCGAAAAATCTCATCCCTTCATTTGTCAGCACATTTTCATCTTTTACCATATTTTGAGCCTCAGCATTACTCTTGTTTCTATTAGTTTCTTTTAAACAGAGTGCTTTGCAGCAGTCTTGTGTTTTTTTTCTGTCTTTAAAGGCAGTGTCAGAGTAAAAAGGGTGCCTTTGCCTATTTTGCTTTTTACCATGATATCACCACCGATTTCTTTGACCAGGCCATAAGTAATGGACAGGCCAAGACCTGTACCCCAATGATCATTTTTGGATGAATAAAAAGGCTCAAAGATTTTATTGATATCATCAGCAGCAATCCCTCTTCCATTATCGGCAACCGTTATTATCAACCCATCCTTTTTTTTGATTTTGATAGAGATAGCGAGCTGCCCGCCATCTTCCATTGCAGCAAAGGCATTTTCAATCAGGTTTAAAAAGATCTGCTGCAGACTGCCTTTATCGCATTCAAAATCTGGAATGACATCCTGAGTATCCACAGATATGATGATACTTCGGTGCTCGGCATCCTTTTTAAGAAAGGCCAGCACCTGTTCTATGACTTCTCTTATATCCACCATTTCTATGCTGGGCTCCATGTGCCGGGCAAAATCCAGCAGCCGCCGGGTGATGCTCCCGCACCGTGTAACTGCATCAAGAACATCGCCGGCAAGGGGAATCAGCCGGTCATCTGAAGAAAAATCTTTTCTCAGTGTAAACAGGTCCAGAATCAATCCTGTTTTCTGATTGATAATAGCCAGGGGGTTATTTATCTCATGGGCAACACCCGAAGCCAGACGGCCTATGGATGCAAGTTTTTTTGCATATTCGGCATGGTGAAGGGCTTCGGTCCTTTTGCGATCTGTTAAATGGATGCGCCCCACAAGATAGGTTGCTGTACCCATTATGGACAATAAAATCAAAACAATGCTGACAGCCAGATACCAGATTAACTTGAGTCTGGGTTTGAGCCACAGGTCGGTGACCCACTTTTTGCTCTTGACCAGTACGAATATTAAAGAGGAATCCGGTATCCTGGCATATCCTGCTATGACCGGATTTCCATCTGGTGCTACATCTTCTTTGATTCCGGAATTTTCGTTGAACAGGCTGACATTAAAAGTATTAGAGGTGCCCGGCCTGCCGTAATAAAAAGAGGGGGTCAGCAAAGCACCGTCTTCATTGACAATAAAAACGTCATTGTTCTCTCCGGCATAAGACTGGACTATATAATCAAGAGCGGATTTTTTTAGATCTTTGGAAAAAGAGATGGAAGTTGCAGCAGAGCTAAGGATTGTTGACATGCTGGTTTTTACCTCATCTTCGATAATCCGGCGGGTCAGGCTAAAGTCCACAAGGGTCATGACAAAAAGGGGTAAAAGGGCCATAAATGAGGTGAACAGCACAAGCAGCTTCCACTTTTGCCGGAAATTAAAAGTAGTGTGTGGATGGCTCCCGGAAGTGTCCCGGTGGTCCCAGAATGCAGGTTTAAATTTTTGCAATTGTTTTATGATTTTCATTATCATATTTAACAATGTGTTATATGCTGCGGTTTATTCATCGGCTGTGATATTTTCATGTGCTTTTTTCAGGGTTTCACTTAATCTATTGATATCAATCGGCTTTTGCATATATGCAAAAGCGCCCAGATCCATGCATTTTTGTTTGTCCTGTTCTGATCCATGACCGGTTAATACAATTACTTTTATTTCAGGTTGCGTCTGTTTTACTTTTTTCAGGACTTCCATACCATCAATTCCAGGCATCTTCAGATC
Source organism: Desulfobacterales bacterium (assembly GCA_019038815.1). Taxonomy (GTDB): domain Bacteria; phylum Desulfobacterota; class Desulfobacteria; order Desulfobacterales; family Desulfobacteraceae; genus Desulfobacula. The sequence goes on from JAHOYS010000253.1 coordinate 18,457, forward strand.
AATGATCATCACCTCAGGGGCATCATTGTGAATCAGGTCCAGTGCTGATTTTCCATTGTATACGACTGCAGTTGCCATATCCCGCATCTGCAGACGCTCTGATAAAGTCAGTACAAACTCTTTTTCATCATCTACCAGAAGTACTCTTGAAGGCATTTCAAAGGTATTTTTTTTAGATATATTGAATTTATGGTATGCCTGGATTCCACTGATTTCATTTATTGCATTCTGCTTTGACATATGTTACCTAAAAAAGGTTAATAACCAAAATCGTATTAGTCGATCAGTTTTTGTCAAATTATTTAAATCTATTATAAAAGTCAATGTCAAACATGAAAAACAAGATACCTGAAAAAGCAAGACTGTTGGAAAAACTTCGGGAAAACGGATTTAATGTTCCTGATTTTATTTATGTCCCGTCAGATCAATTCAACAGCAAAGATTTTACCCAGCTGGAATTATTTTTAGATAAACATCGCCAAAGTTATAAAGTTATTGCAAGAAGCGCCCATCCTTTGGAATCAAAATATAATGGTGGAACCTTTGATTCCCTGGATACATATGCTGATATCGGCGGAATAAAATATGCGCGAAACCGGATGATCAAAATAGCTGAAACATCGAAAAGACTGTCCATTCAGCGGCAGCAGGTGTTCAACCACGCACCCGAGATCAATATGGATGAAATGGGTGTCATTGTCATGCCTTTTGTCAACGGCTCCAGCGTCATGGCAAAAATGATCGGCAATCGCTGGGAATTCGGGTATTGCAGGGACCGCGAGCGCAAGGTTCAAAGCGAACCATACATTACCAATGTGCCCCATGACCAAAGGCTGTTAACGCTTTCGATGGACATACAAAAAACCCTGAAGTTCAAGTGTGAGATTGAGTATATTATCTCCACTGAAGGAGATATCCATGTTGTACAGGCCAAGGATATTTCAGGTATTGAAACGCTGGAAGAGAAAGAAAGCGAGCGGTCCATCAAGCTTGATGGCATGAGGCGCATACGAAAACGCAGGAATCACAGGGAAAGGCCGGTTTATGTAATGAATAACAAGGCCTTTTATATCAATATCATCAGCCAGTGCGAGGATCTGCTTAAGAAAGGCAAAGACCCAAAGATTGATATCAACGATATCATATCCACCATAAAGGCATATGAAACGGAACTTGACTCATTTGCCTTAAGGCACCAGCGATTTGCCGTTCTGGGGTTTTCCATACAGGATCCCAGCGAGCTTTACCAGATTGCCAGCAACTACCTGGAAGAGTTGCCCGAGCTTCAGAAAATCCTGTCAAAAGCTTTGCACAATAATCTTTATGCAATTGATATTTTTCTGGCTGAAGCTGACACATTGATTGCAAAGGACAAATTCAGAATCAACCTGTGCAGTCATGATGCATATGGTATTGACACCGTACGAAATCCCCTCTGGTCAGCCTACTGGCACATTGACCGGCACGATGAGATGGTCAAGGAATTTTTGCGTCTTGGATTTAAGACCGGTGATACCATCGGTATAGATATTGATGCAGAAGACCAGCCCATCATTTCCCGCCACTAGAAATATTTTCCGGGATATATTCTTGACAAACAATGAGTTCTACTTTAGTAAAAAATAGACTTGATTTGTCAAAAAATATGGAAATAAACAAAGAATGAGGAGTTTATGAGTCAATTTTTTGTATCAATACTGATAATTTTTGCTGGAGGATTATTCTCCCTTTTTTTAGCACGACAATTTAAATTAATGAAAATAGTTGCGGTTTTTTTGTTAAGCACAGGTTGCTTTTTGGGGTTGATCGATGCTGCGACAAAACTTTTGCACTCAGGCAGTGAGGCAGTGTCCTTTAAATACCTGAATAGTTTTTCACTGGCCTTTCAAATTGACGGGCTTTCTGCATTCTTTCTGGTGACCATTTTTGCTGTTTGTCTCCTTGCCGCTATCTACAGTTTTCATTACATGGATCATTCTGGAGAAGCCGTGAGAACGGCTGTACACTATTTTTTCTTCAGTATTTTGATTGTTTCCATGGCTTTGGTTGTAACCGCGGCAAATATCATTACATTCATGCTTTCCTGGGAGATCATGTCCCTGTCATCTTTTTTCCTTGTTATTTACAATTATGAATCTTTAGAAAACCGAAAGGCAGGTTTCCTTTATTTTGTATTTTCTCATGTAGGAGCCATGTTCATATTTGCAGCCTTTGGAATTATTTACGGTTATACCGGCAGCTTTGAATTTGGAGCTGTGAATTCTATCCCCCAAACTGCAAAAATTGTTGTATTTATTTTTTCTTTTATTGGTTTTGGTTCTAAAGCAGGTGTCTTTCCTTTTCATGTCTGGCTGCCCCATGCCCATCCTGCGGCCCCCAGTCATATTTCCGCAGTCATGTCCGGTGTTATGATTAAAACCGGTATTTACGGTATTGTAAAAATGTATACACTTTTGAACTTTCACACGCTGCTTTTTGGGAATATTGTTCTAATTGCCGGAGTGGTTTCAGGTATCTTGGGGATTGTATATGCACTGGGACAGCATGATTTCAAAAGATTACTGGCCTATTCCAGTGTTGAAAATATTGGTATTATTTTAATCGGATTAGGCATTGGAATGATTGGTGTCTCATCCGGGAATCAACTGATGGCGGTTCTTGGATTTGCAGGCGGATTTCTTCATATTCTCAATCATTCCATTTTTAAGTCACTCTTGTTTATGGGGGCTGGAATGGTTCTTCATAAAACCGGAACCCGTTCCATTGACGCTCTGGGTGGATTACTAAAAAATATGAAAATTACAGGAGGTGCTGTTATTATTGGCTCTCTTGCCATTTGTGGACTTCCGCCCTTTAATGGATTTGTAGGGGAATTTTTTATATATATTGGTGGATTTAAAGGGGTTGCTCTTGATACTTCAGCCTTTGTCATGAGTTGTTTTGCAATTGTCAGTCTTGCTGTGATTGGTGGGTTGGCACTGGCATGTTTTACAAAGGTAATCGGTGTTGCCTTTCAAGGTGAGCCAAGGACAAAAGCTGCGGTTAATGTAGATGAAAAAGGTGCAACCATGCTTTTATCCATGTCGATCCTTGCAAGTGCCTGTGTTTTGATAGGGTTGTTTCCAAAGATGATTATTCATCTGCCGCTTAAAGCCGTATCCGCTCTGGGGCTGGGATATGGCCATGTTTCCCTTGAGCCGTTTGAGCATATGACTGAAAATATCACACTGGCAGCAGTTATTTTTCTTGTTTCTTTATTGTTTGTCATTGCAGTTCGATGGTTTTTTTACAGGGGCAAAACCATTACAAAGTCCGGAACCTGGGGATGTGGTTTTACGCAACCCACTGTTAAGATGCAGTATACCGGATCTTCATATGCATCTTTTATTCTTGATTTTTTCAGGCCGGCAGCACCATTAGAAGAAAATCATCCAAAAATTAAAGGACGGTTTCCTTTAAAGACATATTACCAAAGTCATGTAAATGATATTGCAGAACTTAACATGAAAGGAGCCATCGTAAATCCGGTACTGTTTCTCTTTGATAAATTAAGATGGATTCAGCATGGTGATATCCATCTTTATATTGGTTATATTTTACTGGCTATAATATTGTTGTTGTTTTTTATATAAAATAAATAAATGGGAAGATTTTATGATTGAATCCATTATTCTCTGGCTTCTTGCAATTTTAACAGCGCCTTTTTTTTCAGCCATTATGTTTAAAGTAAAGGCTTTTTTCGGAGGAAGAATCGGTTCACCCCTGCTGATCAATTATTACACTCTGATCAAACTTTTTAAGAAGGGATCTGTTTATAGTACCAGTACTACCGCTGTTTTTAAACTAGGGCCCATTATTTCATTTGCTTGTGCCATCACTGTGCTCATGTTTTTGCCGATTGCAGGACATAATCCGATTTTTTCCTTTCATGGAGATGTTATTTTAATTTTATATTTATTGGGACTTGGCCGGTTCTTTACGATTGCAGCAGCCATGGATACAGCGTCTCCATTTGAAGGCATGGGAGCTGCAAGGGAAGCCTATTTCCCGATTATCTGTGAAGCTGCCATGTTCATGATTTTGATTTTTTTCTATCGGTTGACCGGGCAGTTGCAGCTATCGGCTTATTTTACAGGTGAGAATACCATTGTGCTATGGAATCTGGCTGGTGCCCCTTTACTGTTTATAGTGATTTCCCTTTTTATTATTCTATTGACGGAAAATTCAAGGGT
>JAHOYS010000309.1 GCA_019038815.1 Desulfobacterales bacterium
TCGTGGATGACAAAGGCACCCCCCGTGTTGAAGTGAAAGATCCGGAGGCTTTTAAAGCTGCCAATAAAAGATGGGCGGAGATGTTAAGAAGCCATCCTGTATCCGGAGAAGGATTGCCAACCTATGGTACGGCAGTACTGGTCAATCTGGTCAATGAAGCCGGTGCATTTCCAACCAAGAACTTCAGATCCGGCCGGTTTGATCATGCCCAGGATATCAGCGGCGAAAAAATGGCTGAACTCATTGAAGAAAGAGGCGGTGTTACAACCGAGGGATGCCATCCGGGTTGTGTGATCAAATGTTCCAATGTGTACCATGACAAAGAGGGTAAATATCTCACTACCGGATTTGAATATGAAACCATCTGGGCCTTTGGCGCCCATACCACCATCAAGGAACTCGATGATATTGCCATGCTGGACAGGCTTTGTGATGATTTCGGCCTGGATACCATTGAAATGGGTGTTACCTTAGGCATTGCCATGGAAGGCGGAATGATTCCATGGGGAGACGGCAAGGCTGCTATCGATCTTTTGTCAAAAATCGGTGAGTATTCGCCGGTCGGAAAAATTATCGGCAGTGGTGCCGTATTCACAGGAGATGCCCTAGGTGTAGACCGGGTCCCTGTGGTGAAAAAACAGTCCCTTCCGGCCTATGACCCAAGATCCTGTAAAGGCCAAGGAGTCACTTATGCCACAACTCCCATGGGCGCAGATCACACTGCCGGATATGGAGTTACAGCCAATATCTTAAGTGTTGGAGGAAGCATTGATCCCTGCAAAAAGGATGGAAATGTTGAACTTTCCCAGAATCTTCAGATCGCCACAGCAGCCATAGACTCTGCAGGGCTTTGTCTATTTATTGCCTTTGCCGTGCTGGACAATGAAGATGGAGTTCCAACCATTGTAGATATGCTTAACGCAAGGTATGGACTGACTCTCACGCCTGATGATGTTGTTGCCCTTGGAAAATCCACGCTGAATAATGAAAAGGAATTTAACCAAAAAGCCGGATTCACTAAAATTGATGATCAACTTCCTGAGATGTTTAATGAAACGTTTCCTCCTCATAATACAGCCTGGGATTTTACTACCGAGGAATTGTCAAAAACGCTCGATTTTTAAAACATTAATATAAAATATCACCAAAACTCAGGGCAAAAATTTGCCCTGAGTTTTTTAGATATAAGATAACCAAATGACCTTCTTTTTCATTTTCAGCAGCTTTCTTTTTATCATTTACCTTTACACCGGTTTCAGGTTAATCCCGTCTCTTCTGAAAAAACGGGCTGCGCTATGCTGTTGGGGTGTCTTTTTTCTTTCCCTTATCTCTTTGATGGCGCATATTTATTTACGGGTCAACTTTATTTTCCCCGGTATCTCAACGGGTTTAGCCTGGATCGGATATACATCACTTGGCTTTGTCAGTTACCTTTTCTGCCTTGCCTTTTTCCGCGATCTTCTGATCATACCTTCTCTTATGATATTAAAAACAAAACAACTCTTTATAAAATCAGGGAAATCACCCTTTTTTAACCCGGAAAGAAGAAATTTTCTTTTTAAGGCATCAGGTTTAACAATAACTGCTTTGAGCACATCCACCACTGCCTTGGGATATGCCACTGCCCTGCAGGATCCAAAGAGTGTCCAAATTAATATTAAACTAAAAGAAAACCTCAAAGGCTTAAAAGGGCTCAAAATTGTTCAATTTACAGATCTTCATGTGGGTTCTACCATCAAATATGATTATGTTAAGCGTGCCTGTGATACAATAAACACCCTGAAAGCCGATCTTATTGTATTTACTGGAGATCTTGCAGACGGATCTCCTAAGGACCTTGCCCTTGATGTCTCCCCTTTGATGGAACTTTATGCACCCCTTGGAAAATATTTTGTTACAGGCAATCATGAATATTATTCCGGTGCAAAAAGATGGATTCGTGAAGTAAAAACGTTGGGTTTTGAGCCCCTTATCAATGAACATAGGGTAATCAAATACAACGACAGGCTTTTAACCCTTGCAGGCGTAACTGATATCAAGGCTGGAACTTTTTTCCAGGATCATCAGTCAAGCCCCAAAAAAGCCATTCAAGGGTGTCCAGAAAAAAGTTTCAAACTGCTTTGTGCTCATCAGCCCAAAAGTATTTACAGCGCGGCGCAGGCAGGATTTGATCTGCAATTGTCCGGCCATACCCATGGCGGCCAGTATTTCCCGTTTAATTATTTTATCAAGCTTGAACATCCATTTGTAAAAGGGCTCTACCAATATCAAAACACACAGCTTTATGTCAGCCAGGGAACCGGATACTGGGGGCCGCCGTTACGGCTTGGAACCTTTCCTGAAATAACCCTGTTCAAATTTATTTAATGGATTTATAAATTTTCTTTTGTTATAAAAAGGGCCACAGCTTTTATATATATCTGAAATGTATCAGTATTTAAAGGCCATATGATCACCACAATATAAACTATATTTTTTTGGGAATAATAATAAAAAATGAAAATATATCAATATCCTTCCAAGACTGCAGAAAAAAGAGTGAAAGATACCATAGAGCGTGGCCTGGGATTTTCAAAGCAGGATTATGAGACTGTTGAAGCCTATCTTGAAGATGTAAAAACAAGGGGGGATGAGGCCCTTGTTGAATACACCAGCAAATTTGATTCAAACAAGGTTACCGTTGACTCATTAAAGGTTACCCAAAAAGAATTTGAAATTGCATTAAAAAATGTTGATTCATCATTTTTAAAAGCCCTTGACCGATCTATCAATCAACTGGAATATTTTCATTTAAAGCAGAAAGAAAACTCCTGGATTGACACACCCAGAAACGGTGTCATGGTGGGCCAGCTTGTGAAACCTGTGGGTGCGGCAGGTGTTTATGCTCCAGGTGCAAAGGGAGGAACAACGCCTCTTGTATCATCCGTGCTGATGGGAGGAATCCCTGCAAAAACAGCCGGTGTTTTATCCATTAATCTTATGACCCCGCCTATGGAAAACGGTGAAATCAATCCGCACATTCTTGCTGCAGCCCAAAGAATCGGAATTACATCGGTTTTTAAAGCCGGCAGTGCCTGGGCAATAGGGGCTCTTGCCTATGGAACCCAAACCGTTCCAAAAGTGGATGTGATTGTCGGTCCCGGCAATATCTATGTCACCCTGGCCAAAAAAATTGTTGCGGGCATAGTAGGAATTGATATGATTGCAGGGCCCAGTGAAATCCTGATTATTGCCGATAAAGATGCCAATCCCCAGTTTTTGGCAGCAGACCTCCTTTCCCAGGCAGAACACGATAGCATGGCCTCTTCCATACTTGTGACAGATTCACAAAGCCTTGCCAAAAATACGGCTGCCGCCCTTGAAACACAGATTGAAAAGCTGCCCAGAAAAGATATTGCAAAGCAGGCCATTGATCAGTTTGGTGCCATTATACTGGTACCGGACATTGAAACCGGTATCGAACTTTCAAACCGTCTTGCACCGGAACACCTTGAATTAATCGTCAAAGAACCATTTGCTTATATCGATCAGATACACAATGCCGGCGCCTTGTTTTTAGGGCCGTACACCCCTGAACCCATGGGAGATTATATTGCAGGACCCAACCATGTCCTGCCCACTGCCGGGACAGCAAGGTTTTCTTCAGCTTTAAGTGTTGAACATTTCACAAAAAAAACAAGTTTGATCCATTATTCAAAAGCTGCTTTTCAAAAAGAAGCCGACGATGTGATCCGGCTGGCTGAAACCGAAGGGCTGGCCGCCCACGCTAACTCGATTAAAATCAGAAAATAACAATTTATTGAAACATTATTTTACGTATTGACTAACACCCTGATTTTAATCTATAAATAACGGCTGTTTTAAATTTTTATAATAATTTTATTTTAACTATAAAGAAAAAATGATGCAAACCATACGAGGGTTTAGAGATATACTGCCAAAGCATATTTCCCTGTGGCAGAGAGTAGAGAAAGAGGCAATACGTTTATTTGAAGCATTCGGGTTTAAGGAAATCAGGATTCCCATCCTTGAAAAAACCCAGCTCTTTGCCAGAAGTATCGGAGAGGTAACCGATATTGTTGAAAAAGAGATGTACACCTTTGCCGACCGAAAAGGAGACAAGCTGACATTGCGGCCGGAAGCCACCGCCTCTATTGTGAGATCCTATATCCAGCATAAGATGTATGCTACAGATCCCATCAGAAAATTTTACATGATCGGCCCCATGTTCAGGCGTGAAAGACCCCAAAAAGGCAGATACCGTCAATTCTATCAGATTGATGCAGAAATATTGGGGGTGGAATCTGCCTATGTTGACAGTCAATTGATTTTTTTGTTAAACGAATTGTTTAAACGCCTTGGACTGACCGGGCTTTCTGCTCATATCAACTCTCTTGGATGCCCTGAATGCAGACCTTCTTTTCAAGAAGCACTCTTAGGCTTTATTGAATCAAAAAAAGACAAACTCTGTAAAAATTGCATAAGAAGAATGGATAAAAACCCCTTAAGAATCCTTGACTGCAAAGTAACCGACTGCAAGGACGCACTTGCCGATGCGCCGGCAACCCTGGATCATCTCTGCCCTGCATGTGAAGATCATTTTAATACGGTGAAAAAAACTCTTGAAAAACAAAAAGTTGATTTTATTGTGGACAAATCTCTGGTACGCGGCCTTGATTACTATACCCGGACGGCCTGGGAAATTCAGACCACCACCCTGGGTGCACAAAGTGCTGTTGCAGGAGGAGGAAGATATGACGGTCTTGTCAAAGAGCTTGGCGGGCCTCAAACACCTGCGATCGGATTTGCCATTGGATTTGACCGTCTGGTTGAGGTCATGGAGCAGCTTAATGAGATTCCTGTTGAAAAATCCCTTGACTTGTTCATCGTCTCTTTAGGTGATGCAGCCATGGAAAAAGGATATCACTGGTCCTGCGAACTGAACCAGCTCGGCATCCGCACAGAAATGGATTTCAGGGGCAAAAGCATGAAAGCCCTTATGAAACGGGCAAATAAACTGAGTGCCCAATATGTATTGATTGCAGGTGAAAACGAACTTATGGAAAATACTATTATTCTACGAGACATGAATACCAAAGAACAGGTATCACTCGCCTTAGAAACTCTGGTTCCTGAACTGATCAAAATATTTAAAAAATAATATAGAGGAATACCACGTGACTGATTTACTAGGAAATTTAAAAAGAACACATCATTGCTGCCAGTTAAAAGATACAGATATTGATAAAGAGGTTGTCTTAATGGGATGGGTTCAGCACCGCCGTGACCACGGGGGGGTTATTTTTGTTGATTTAAGGGACAAAGAAGGTATCACTCAGATTGTTTTTAACCCGGAAAATTCAAAAGAGGTTCATGAAAAAGCCCAGGAAATCAGGAACGAATATGTCCTTGGTGTAAAAGGAAAAGTTATTGCAAGGCCCGATGACATGCTCAACCCGAATATGGAAACCGGTGCCATTGAAGTGCTGATAGACGAACTCAGTATTTTTTCCAGGGCCGAAACCCCGGCATTCCAGATTGATGACCGGGTGGAGGCATCAGAATCCATTCGGTTGCAATACAGATACCTGGATTTACGACGACCCCAGCTGAAAAACAATATTCTGGCAAGACATAAAGCCACCATGGCCATAAGGAACTATCTTGACAACAAAGGGTTTGTGGATATTGAAACACCTTTTTTAACCAAAAGCACACCTGAGGGTGCAAGGGATTACCTGGTTCCATCCAGGGTCAACCAGGGGGATTTTTATGCATTGCCCCAATCTCCCCAGCTTTTCAAGCAATTATTAATGATTTCCGGCTTTGACAGGTATTACCAGATTGTCAAATGTTTCAGGGACGAAGACTTAAGAGCGGACCGGCAGCCAGAATTTACCCAGATCGATATGGAGCTTTCTTTCATTGATGAACAGGGTGTTATGGAAGTTGCAGAGGGTATGATAGTTGATATTTTCAAAAAAGTCATCGATCTTGACCTTGCCACCCCTTTTCCACAGATCACCTATGATGATGCCATGTCAAGATTTGGTCTGGACAGGCCAGACTTAAGATTTGGCCTGGAATTGTGTGATGTCTCCGATATTGTAAAAAATGCAGAATTCAAGGTGTTTGCCAATGTAGTAAAGAATGGCGGCCTTGTTAAAGGCATTAATGCAAAAGGATGTGCTGTGTTTACCCGAAAACAGATTGATGAACTTACTGATTTTACAGCTGTTTATAAAGCAAAAGGTCTTGCCTGGATAAAGATCAAAGAAAATGAATGGCAGTCGCCTATTGCCAAATTTTTTACTGATGAGGAGAAAGATGCCTTAAAGAAACGACTTGACCTTGAACCCGGAGATATTGTTTTTTTTGTGGCAGACCAGCCGAAAATCACTAACGAGGCTCTTGGCCAGCTAAGAAATGAACTGGCAAGACGGCTTGAACTGATTTCCGATGAGACCTATGAATTTACCTGGGTGACCCATTTTCCGATGATGGATTATGATGAGACGGACAAACGCTATCAGGCTCTGCACCATCCATTCACCGCACCCCTTGAGGAAGATATTGAAAAACTTGCTTCCGATCCTCTCTCGGTTAAATCAAGAGCCTATGATTTGGTGTTGAACGGAATTGAAATCGGCGGCGGAAGTATTCGTATCCATTCTGCCGAACTTCAGTCAACCGTGTTAGCTTGTCTTGGGATTGATGAAAACGAAGCCAATGAAAAGTTTGGCTTTCTTTTAAATGCCCTGGAATCCGGAGCTCCACCCCATGGAGGAATAGCATTTGGGCTCGACCGCCTGATGATGCTGTTATGCAAAGAAGACTCCATCAGAAATGTCATTGCCTTTCCAAAAACACAGAAAGCAACCTGCCTTTTGACGGAAGCTCCGTCAAAAGCATCAATGACACAGCTTCAGGAGCTTGCAATTAAAGTATCCAAAATAGAAAAATAATGTTAAGACTTTTGGAGAATCTACTAAACTTGTAAAACTTCTCTTAATTTATGAGAAAAATCGATCACACTGTAAGGTTTCAGAATATATCCCTTGCACCCCTGTCTAAGCATTTCCTGGACCTTTTCATCAATGGAATGCCCTGTTGAAAGCAGCACCTTAATATCGGGATTTAGTTTCTTGAGTTCCAAGAATATCTCAAGCCCGTTCATTTCCAGCATGCACATATCAAGAATAACAAGATTAATCTCTTCTTTTTGCTCTTTATAAATTTTTATTGCTTCTTCTCCGGAAGCAACCGTTATCACACTATACCCAAGCGCCTTGCAAATTTCTCGTCCAACCGTCAGAATCCTTTCCTCATCACCAACCAGGAGGATCGATTCATTCCCCAGAATCAGCTTTTCCTCTTCTACAGGAATATCTATATTATCTGTTGTTTCCTTTAAAGGTAAAATAATGGAAAAAGAAGATCCAGTCTTTGGCGAGCTCCACACATCAATGACCCCGTTATGATTTTGAACGATTCCCCTGGCAAATGTTAACCCCAATCCTTTTTTCTCAGGATGGCATTCATGGTCTGCGGAATAAAAAGGTGTGAAAATATGCTCCAACACATCTTTTTCCATCCCGATACCGGTATCTGTTATGGTAATTTTTACAAAAAATCCAGTGTTTAACCCATAAGATCTTGCGGCTCCATTTAAAATAGCGGATGATTCAGTAACAACGGAAAGTTTTCCGCCTTCCGGCATGGCCTGTAATGCATTATCGATAATATTTATAAAAACCTGGTTGAGTTTATCAGGATCTGCTTCAATGATCAGGGGTTTTGAGTCAAGATCAACATCCAAAACAATTCTTTTCCCCCTGAAATCAAGGTTTTCCATTGCTTTTCGAACCAGCCGGTTTGCATCAATGGAGCTGGTATAATACTCATCAATTTTTTCAAAAGCAAGCAAGTGGTTTGCAAATTCAGAGCCTTTATCAATACAGCGGATGATTTCTATGATGTGTTCATAATGTGGGTCAGAAGGTTTTACACTGTTCATCATCAGCGATGCTCTGCTTTTAATTGCAGCTAAAAGTTTATTAAAATCATGGGCGATTTCACCTGTAATCGCTTCCATTGCATTGGGAGTTTCATTTTTTAATTGAATATGTTCCATTTTTACACCCTCCCTTATAACCAAATTAATCTTCGATATTACTCCAAATCAACTTTAGTATAATAAAAAGGCAAGGACATTTCAATCAGGGTAAACCCTGATTTTTGCAAAAAAATTAAACTTTTTTTACTCCAGGGAAACAATCCCTTCTTTAATTGCAAATTTTGTCAGCCCGGCAATAGTGAAAATACCGAGTTTTTTCATGATATTTGTGCGGTGGGTTTCTATTGTTTTGATACTGACGCTCAGTTTTTCAGCGATATTCCTGGTTTTTTCCCCTTCTGCAACCAGCTGAAGAACTTCCCGTTCTTTTTTTGAAATTCCTTTGAATTTCGGCATATCATCGATATCTTTAATCATATTACCCTGGCTGTCGACATACATCCGGGCAATGGATGGGGTTAAATAAAAATTACCTTTATTAACTTCCTGTATGGCATTATACAATTCATCAAATGCAGATTCTTTCAGGATGTATCCTGATGCACCGGCTGCAAACATTTTGTCTATGATTTGCTTGCTGGAATGCATGGAAAGAGCAATAATTTTAGTATGAGGAACCTTCTGCCGTATAGTCGCTGTTGCTTCCACACCATTGAGATCCGGCATTGAAATATCCATCATGACAACATCGGGCTGATGAATTATTGCAAGATCAATGGCTTCCCGGCCATTTTTTGCAATAGCAATAACCGTCACTCCCTTTTTTTCAAGGAGACTTTTCAGACCTTCCCGAATAATGGTATGATCATCTGCTATAATTACCCTGATTTCCATATTCCTCACTGCCGGTTTTATTTGACCCGACAAAAGTGTATCCTTATGACAAACTAAAATCAAACAATACTTTAATATTTTTATTGACAAAAAGACTGCGGGCAACCATTGCAGCCTTTTTCTATTTTAGGGCTGTTAAAACCTATAAGCCTTTTTTATTGCTCAAAAGGTTGAATACTGATACAAAACCAAATGGAGGAAAACAATGTTAGTAGTAATGGAAAAAGGCACAAGCGAAGAAAAAATTCAAGCCGCGATAAACGCAATTAAAAAAAGAGGTTACACCGCTCGCCCCATACCCGGAGGAGACAGGGTATCCATCGGAATTCTGCACAATAAGGGTTCTGTCGATGCCACCCATTTTTTAGGGCTTGGCGGTGTAAAGGAGGTTATTCCGGTGACAAAACCGTATAAACTTGTCAGCCGGGAGTTTAAGCAGAAAAATACCCACATTAAAGTTGGGGATGCTGTTTTCGGCAATGGAAGTTTTCCTGTTATTGCCGGCCCCTGTGCTGTTGAAAGCGAAACCCAAGTTCTATCTATTGCAAAATCTGTTAAAAATGCCGGTGCAAAATTATTCAGAGGGGGTGCATTTAAGCCGAGAACCTCTCCTTATTCTTTCCAGGGACTTGGAAAAATAGGCCTTGTATTTTTGGCAAAAGTACGGGAAGAAACAGGCTTGCCCATTGTAACGGAAGTCATGGATGTTGAAAACTTTAATCTTGTTGAAGAATATACTGATATTATCCAGATTGGTACCAGAAACATGCAGAACTTCAGTCTTTTAAGATGCGCCGGAAAATCTGACAGACCAGTGATTTTAAAAAGAGGGATGTCGGCCACGCTTCAGGAATGGCTCATGGCAGCTGAATATATCATGGAAGAAGGCAACAACAATGTCATTCTTTGTGAAAGAGGTATAAGGACCTTTGTAAGACACAGCAGAAACACGTTAGACCTTTCTGTTGTAGCGGCAGCAAAAAAAGAAAGCCACCTTCCCATCATTATTGATCCCAGTCATGCCGCCGGTGTCAGAGACCAGGTTATATCCCTTGCCTGTGCTTCAGCAGCCTTAGGTGCTGACGGCGTAATGATTGAAGTTCACAACAACCCGGAAGAAGCCATGAGCGATGGGGCACAATCTTTATATCCTGATCAGTTTGTTAAAGTCATGGAAAAAATGAACGCCATCCATGCAATTGTTAGGAAATGATAATGGAAACATTCCATGTTAAAGGTCAGTTAAAGCTTTCTTCCGTCTATTTGGGAGAAAGCCTTAAAAACCTGGAAAACTATCTGCCTTCCACTCAAACAATTATTGTCACAGATAAAAATATAAAAAAATATTATCAAAAAGATTTTCCAGATGTTCCTATCATCACCATTGGAACCGGGGAGGATATCAAAACCCTTGCCACTGTTGAAACAATATTAAAAAAACTTATCCATTTTTCCTGTGACCGCGATAGCTTTATTGTAGGAATTGGCGGTGGTATTGTCTGTGATATTACAGGATTTGCAGCTTCTATCTTTTTAAGGGGAATAAACTTCGGGTTTGTATCCACCTCTCTTTTGTCCCAGGTTGATGCCAGTATTGGCGGAAAAAACGGGGTTAATCTGGATTCCTATAAAAATATGGCAGGGGTCTTTAACCAGCCCGAGTTTGTCATTTGTGACATCAATCTTTTAAACACTCTGCCGGAAAAGGAAATTTCAAACGGCCTTGCCGAAATCGTCAAACATGCACTGATTTCAGATGCCGACATGTTTAATTTTATCGAAAACAATAAACAAAAAGCCCTTGCTCTTGATTATGACACTATTTTCAGGCTTGTGGCAGATTCCTTAAAAATCAAATCTCAGGTGGTCCAGCAGGATGAAAAAGAATCCGGCGAAAGAAGAAAACTCAATTTTGGTCACACGATTGGCCATGCCATTGAAAAAATCGAAAGAACAGGCCATGGAAGGGCTGTAGCTATGGGAATGGTAGCAGCTGCCAAATTTTCACAAGCCAGACACCTGATAAATCAGCAAGATGTTTCAAGAATCCGTTCACTCTTAAATGATCTTAATTTGCCAATAGCCCTTGATTATAATGCAAAACAAATTATTAACGCTGTCGGTAAAGATAAAAAAAAACAGGGCGATGATCTTTTTTACGTTTTCCTTGAAAAAATTGGAAGAGCACGGGTTGAAAAAATCAGCTTTGATGAAATGAATGAATTTATAATATCAACATTTAAATAATAAAAGGAGGAAAAAGTTATGACAACCTTAAAAGGAACCCAAACTGAAAAAAATCTGTTAATCGCATTTGCCGGTGAGTCCCAGGCAAGGAACAGGTATACTTATTTTGCCAGCGCAGCAAAAAAGGAAGGTTTTGTTCAAATCTCTGATATTTTTACAGAAACCGCTAACCAGGAAAAAGAACATGCTAAACGATTTTTCAAATTTCTTGAAGGTGGAGAAATTGAGATCACAGGTGCATTTCCCGCAGGGGTTATCGGAACAACCCTTGAAAATCTCAAAGCGGCTGCAGCAGGAGAAGAATTTGAATGGACGGAAATGTATCCTGATTTTGCCGCAACAGCCCGGCAGGAAGGCTTTGATGCCATTGCTCTTGTTTTTGAAATGATTGCTGTTGCAGAAAAACAACATGGGAAAAGATATTCCGAACTGGCTGACAATGTGGAAAAAGGGACTGTGTTTAAAAAAGAAAGCAGCACAAAATGGCGATGCAGAAACTGCGGGTATGTTCATGAAGGAGAAGAAGCCATCGAGATGTGCCCTGCTTGTGTTCATCCACAGGCTCATTTTGAACTGCTGGCTGAAAACTGGTAAAATTTAATATACTTGTCAATACGAATTTAAGGGGTAAAACAGCTTTTATTAAATCATCAAAAGCAGTTGCCCCTTAATTTATTCAGACAGCATTTGATTAATTGACAAAGAATGAATAAGAACATATATTTACAAGGTATTTTTTAAACCATAAATATAAATTTAGGACGATTGCCATGACACAAAATATAATTGAACTTGATGATGATTCCTTTGAGGATAAAGTTCTCAAATCTGATAAGCCTGTAATGGTGGATTTCTGGGCACCCTGGTGTGGTCCTTGTAAAGCCATTGCTCCGACCGTTGATGCCCTTGAAAAAGAGTATGGCGACAAAATGACATTTGTAAAAGTAAATGTTGATGAAAATCCGATCAGCCCCAGTAAATATGGTGTTCAGGCAATTCCTACCCTGATTTTCTTTAAAAATGGAGAAATAGCCAATCAAATTACTGGAATGGTTGCCAAAGAAAAACTTGAGGAAACTATCAAAGGCGTCCTTTAGGGAGAAGTCATAATGATAACAACTGACTATGATCTTGTAATTATTGGCGCCGGTCCTGCCGGCCTGACAGCAGGAATCTATGCTGCCAGGGCAAGGATGAATGTCCTTTTATTGGAAAAAGTTGTACCCGGCGGTCAGATCCTGGTGACCGACTGGATAGAAAATTACCCTGGTTTTCCCGAAGGCATTTCAGGATTTGATCTTGCTGAAAAGATGAAAACTCAGGCTGAAGAGCTGGGGTTAAAAATTGAAACAGCAGAGGTCTATTCTCTCAACCTTTCCAAAGAATCAAAGGAAATTGTTCTAAAAGACAGGAGCATTACCGCCAAAAGCTTGATCATTGCATCGGGTGCATCCCCGAGAAAGCTTGGTATTGGCGAGGATAAATTCATGGGAAAAGGTATTTCATTTTGTGCCACATGTGACGCACCTTTTTTCAAGGATAAAACAGTCGTTGCCATTGGTGGGGGAGATACGGCCGTCCAGGAAGCCATCTACCTGACAAAATTTGCGAATAAAGTCTATCTGGTCCACAGAAGAGATGAGCTGAGAGCCACAAAAATACTTCAGGAACGGGCCTTTGAAAATGATAAAATTGAATTTGTCTGGGACAGTATTCCAACCGGCGTAGAAGGCTTTTTCGGTGTGGAGGGCGTCAAAGTAAAAAATGTAAAAACCAATGAAGAAAAAACCATAAAGGCAGACGGCTGTTTTATATGGGTCGGTATTTTACCCAACACATCTTTTTTGAATAATGCCGTTAAAACAGATGAATTCGGATTTATTCGATCCGATGTAAAAATGCAAACATCTGTTCCGGGAGTATATGCTGTAGGTGATGTAAGAGATACCCCATTACGACAGATATCAACTGCTGTAGGAGACGCTGCTATTGCTGCTGTTTCTGCAGAACATTTTATTGAGAATCTATAATTATGAAAAAACTATTTTTATTCTTTGCAATTGTTTTACTGCTTTCCGGGTGCTCGTGGTTTGAAACGTCACATGAAATGGAAAAAAATGCCAGCGAGCTTGTTTCAGAAGGGTCTTCTGCCTTTGTTTCAGGAGACTATAAAACTGCTGTAAAAGCCTATACCGACTTGAAGGATTGGTATCCGTTCAGCAAGTACGCTATTTTAGCTGAGCTGAAAATTGCCGATTCCCATTATCATCTTGAAGAGTATAATGAGGCGATCTTTGCTTATAAAGAATTTGAAAAAATGCATCCAAGGAATGAAGCCGTTCCTTATGTTATTTACCAGACCGGACTCTGCTGGTTTAACCAGATGGATACGATAGACAGGGACCACTCTCCTGCTAAAAACACTCTGACTCAGTTTTACCGCCTTATTGATCAATACCCTGACAATGAATATGCCCAAAAGGCAAAGGGGCATATTAAAAAATGTGTAGAAAACCTTTCAGGGCATGAACTATATGTAGCCAATTTTTATTACAAAACAAAAAAATATAAGGCTGCGTTGAAACGATATGAGTATCTTGTCGAGAACTATCCGGAGTCAAAAGAAAGTAAAGAAGCATTGAAGAAGATTCCTAAATGCCGGGCATTGGCAAACAAAATTTAAAATTTTCTTTACTTTTATTTATTTTTAGTATATCAATCCCAGGTTATTTTTGTTTAAAAAGATTTGTTTTTAGGAGTATAAAAATGTCGAAAGAATGTGCAATTTGCGGGAAAAGACCAATGGTTGGCAATAATGTAAGTCATGCCCACAACCTGAATAAGAGAAAATTTAATCCTAACCTTCAAAGAGTTCGTGCAGTTATTAAACAAGGTTGTGTTAGAAAAATAGATGTATGCACACGTTGTATTAAAGCAGGAAAAGTAATTAAAGCATCCTAACCTGCTTCTTCCTTTACATCATTTCAATTATACAAACATTCTGGTTCGGGCATTTTAAGAAAGATGGCCCGAACCTTTATATTTGTACTTAAATTTTACAATATTTTTGATGCAAGCTCCGCAAGCTCGGAACGTTCACCTTTTTCAAGATTGATATGGGCATACACTTTTTGCCCTTTCATTTTTTCAATGATAAAGGAAAGCCCGTTTGTCTGGCTGTCAAGGTAGGGGTGATCTATCTGAAAAATATCTCCGGTAAAAATAATTTTAGTACCTTCTCCTGCCCTTGTAATAATCGTCTTAACCTCATGGGGTGTTAAATTCTGGGCCTCGTCAACAATGAAAAATACTTTTACAATACTTCTTCCGCGGATATAAGAGATGGGCGTAATAACGATTTTTTCTTCTTCTATAAGCTGGGCTATCCGTTTTGAGGGAGCATTGTGATCATTAAAATGATTCTGGATAACCGCCAGGTTGTCGTATAACGGCTGCATATAAGGATCCAGTTTAGAGGCGATATCTCCTGGAAGAAAGCCTATGTCTTTATTACTTAGCGGAACAACCGGCCTGGCGATAAAGATCTGTCGGTAAAACCGTTTATTTTCAAGTGCCGCAGCAAGTGCCAAAAGAGTTTTTCCCGTACCTGCTTTTCCGGATATGGTTACAAGGGGAATATCTGGATTCAACATGGCATTCAAAGCAAAGGTCTGCTCTGAATTTCTCGGTTTAACGCCATAACAGACTCTTGGCTGTATCTGCCTTATGGTTTGGTCAGTCCCGTTAAAAAAAGTCAAAGCCGATCTTGAACCGTTTTTTAAAATCACATTTTCATTGGGGAAAAATTTTTCATCAACACCAAGCTTAGATATTTCAGTCTTATACGGTTTTTGATAAAGATCATCAAACACTTCTTCCCTGACATTCTCTATCACCTTAAGCCCTGTATATATATCAGAAAGATTTTCAACATATTTTGAATTGTAGTTCTCTGTTTTCAGGCCGATGGATCTGGCTCGCAACCTCAAATTAACATCTTTGGTCACAAAAATGACATTCTTGAAATCATGCTTTTTAGTAATAGAATAAGCAGTATTTAATATCCTGATATCCGATGTAATTTCATTGAAATTTTTTTTAATTTTCTTATCCAGGGGTGTTTCGAGTAATATTGATATTTTCCCTTCCCCATTATCAATCGGCACCCCGCCATTCAAAATCTTATCACTGGACAAGACATCCAGGGATCTTAAAAAATCCCTGGCATTACAATTTATAACATTATTTCCTTTCTTGAATTTATCAAGCTCTTCTATAACCGTAATGGGAATATAAATATCATTGTCTTTGAACTGGTGGAGACAGCTACTGTCATGAAGAATTACATTGGTGTCCAGAATAAAGATTTTTTTCATAGATATCTCCCATGATTTAATCGTTTCGGATGATCCGTTTGACATCGGTTACTTTTTTTACTTTTCTGATTTTTGACATAATTTTTCGAAGCTGGTCAGAACTTTCAACCAGGATGGTAAAATAAAACAAGCCAACACCTGTTTCCTGGGTTTCGGTTTTTGCACTTAAAATATTAGATTTGTATTTACTGATAACAAAAGCAATATCTGCCAGAAGCCCGAACCTGTCCTCTGTTCTGACCTTGATACTGGCAGGATAGGATTCTGTAAAATCATTGCTCCACTGAACTTCGATCTGGCGCTCATTGCTCATTTTCATGATATTTAAGCACCCTTTCCGATGAATGGTCACCCCCTGGCCCTGGGTTATGTAGCCGATAATAGGCTCACCCGGAAGAGGATTGCAGCATTTTGAAAACTTAACAAGAATATCATCAAGCCCTTTTACGATGATACCTGTGTCCACTTTTTTCTTTCGTTTTCTAACCAGTTTCTGAAGAATATTTTCTTCTTTAACTTCCTGTTTTTCAAGCTCAGGCAGAGCTTTTTTCAAAATCTGCAAAGGAGTAAGTTTTCCAAAACCCACATTGGCAATCAGGTCATCTATAGTTTTAAAGCCAAAGGTCTCGGCAACTTTTTTGATTTCTCCTGATTTAATCATGGCATTGAAACTTTGACTTCTCTTTCTGAATGTTTTTTCACACATCTCGCGCCCCAGAGAAAAGCTTCTCTCTTTTTCCCGGGCATTGATCCATGCACGTATTTTCGTTCTGGCTTTTACAGTTTTTACAAAATTAAGCCAGTCAGGGCTTGGGTTATGGCCTTTGGTTGTAATAATTTCTATTGTATCACCGGTTTTCAGCTCATGGGTGAGCGGTATAAGTTTTCCGTTGACCTTTGCTCCTGTGCACGCTGCACCGACTTCCGTATGTATCAGATAAGCAAAATCTACAGGCGTGGCTTTTTTAGGCAGGGTCTTAATGTCACCCAGAGGTGTGAATACATATATTTCACCAGGGTATAAATCAATACGGACATTTTCCAGAAATTCGTCAGGATCATTATAATTTTCCTGGTTTTCAACAAGCTTTCTGATCCAGGAAAACAACTCTCCTGCGCTCTCATCAACCTTTGAACCTTCTTTATAACTCCAGTGGGCTGCAATCCCGGATTCTGCAATCTGGTCCATATCACGGGTCCTGATTTGAATTTCAACCCGCTCACCTTTTGGACCCACAACCGTGGTATGGATAGATTGATACATATTGGGCTTGGGGTTGCCGATATAATCTTTAATTTTATAGTAAATTGGCTTCCATATGGAATGTATGGCACCCATGGCGGCATAACACTGAGGAACCGAATCAAGGATGAGTCTAAAGGCTATAATGTCATAAACTTTATCAAATTCAAGATTTTGGGAGATCATTTTCTGGTAAATGCTGTAATGTTGTTTGTAGCGCCCTTTAATTTCGCATTCCAGGTTCATTTCCTTCATTTTTTCATGAAGTTTTGCATTGACCTCTTTAATATAATCTTCTTTTTCCTCCTTGGCTTTATTTACCAGGGCATCAATACGTTCATACTCGTCCCTTAAAGTATAATAAAAAGCAATTTCCTCCAGTTCATACTTTATCCAGAAAATTCCCAGGCGTGCTGCAATAGGAGCATAAATATCCAGGGTTTCCTGAGCAATGGCTGCCTGTTTTTCAGGAGTAGGGTGATATTTCAGGGTTCTCATATTATGGATTCTGTCTGCAAGCTTGATCAGAACCACCCGAATATCATCTGCCATGGCAAGGATCATTTTCCTTAAACTTTCTGCCTGCTGAGCTATTTTGGTTGGAAACGGCAGGGCTGAAAGCTTTGTTACACCTGAAACAATATGGGCAACATCCGATCCGAACATTTTTTCAATATCTTCTTTTGTTGCAGGCGTATCTTCAATGACATCATGCAGAAGGGCTGCGGCAATACTCTCAACATCCAGCCGCATATCTGCCAAAATATCGGCCACCTCAAGGGGATGGGACAAATAGGGTTCTCCGGAAAGCCGGGTCTGTCCTTCATGAACCCTTGCCGAGTAAATATAGGCCCGGTCTATTATGTCAGTATCACCTTCGGGATTATACTCATAAATTTTATCAAGTATGTCAGTAATCCTGATCATGAGCTATGCTTAGTATGCTTTTGCAAAAAGCACCCTTCTTGAACTGGAATTATTACAACAAATGCATTTGCCTTCTTCTGTAGGGCTGTCAAAAGGAATACAGCGGATGGTAACAGACAGGTCTTTTTTTATTTTTTCCTCACATTTTTCTGCTCCGCACCAGTGGGCCATGACAAAGGCGCCATTATTATATCCCCTGGCTTTTCTATACAGCTTATAAAATGCTTTTTTATCATCAATCTCAAATGTGTTTTCTTTTCTGTAGTTATTTGCCCGGTTAAAAAGATTATCCTGAATATTGCCCAGAATATCTGTGATCCGGTCAATAAAATCTTCCCTGTTCATGGATTGTTTCTGAGTGGATGGTTCATCTCTTCTGGCCATAAAAACGCTGTTTTGCTCAATATCTCTCGGCCCCAGTTCAATCCGGACGGGAACGCCCTTTTTCACCCATTCCCAGCCCCTGGCACCGCCGATATCCCGGTCGTCAATTTCAACTTCAACATGTCTGCCATGGTATTGTTTTCCTTCTAAAGCATCCTTAAGGCTTTGGGCACTTTCCATGACGGCTCGATTGTCTCCACCCTTTTTAAAAATCGGCAGAATGACAACATGGGCCGGAGCCACCCGCGGGGGAAGTACAAGACCGTCATCATCGGAATGTACCATGATCATCCCGCCAACCATACGGGTGGATGTTCCCCAGGATGTGGTCCATGCATAAGCTTCTTCACCTTCTTCATTTTGAAATTTAATATTGGAACCCTTGGCAAAATTCTGACCCAGAAAATGGGATGTGCCTGCCTGAAGCGCCCTCTTGTCCTGCATCATGGCTTCGATACAGGTGGTATCATCAGCACCTGGAAACCGTTCTGCTACGGTCTTTCTGCCCCTGATCACGGGCATGGCCAGATATTCTTCAACAAATTTTGTATAAACATCCAGCATCATCATGGTGCGCTCTTTGGCTTCCTGCTCAGTAGCATGAGCGGTATGACCTTCCTGCCATAAAAACTCACTGGTTCTTAAAAACATGCGGGTCCGCATCTCCCATCGAACCACATTGGCCCACTGGTTTAATAAAATTGGAAGATCCCTGTAGCTTCCTGTCCATTTAGCCATGGATTCCCCGATAATGGTTTCAGACGTGGGACGGACGATTAACGGTTCGGCCAGTTTTCCAGCCGGTTTTAAACCGCCCTTATCATCCTTTTCAAGTTTGTGGTGGGTAACAACAGCACATTCTTTGGCAAACCCCTCCACATGCTCAGCCTCTTTTTCCAGATAGCTTAACGGGATAAACAAAGGGAAGTAAGCATTTTTTACACCGGTTTCCTTAAACATGCCATCTATCTCACGCACCATGTTTTCCCAGAGGGCATACCCCCACGGTTTTATCACCATGCATCCTCTGACCGCTGAAGTTTCAGCCATATCCGACACTTTAATCACTTCCTGATACCAGGCTGGATAGTCTTGTTCCCGGGTTGGTGTGATCGCTGTTTTATTCTTTTTTGTCATTCAGGTCCTCCGAATTTTCTGTCATATTATCAATTTCGCCCAGCAATTGATCTACAAGTTTATCCTGGTCTACTTTCCGTATCACTTTTCCTTTTTTAAATAGAATGCCCATGCCATCACCACCTGCTATCCCTATATCTGCCTCTTTTGCTTCCCCGGGACCGTTTACAACGCATCCCATAATAGCAACTTTAATCTTAGAAGACCGTTCAAGTAAAGCTTTTTCTGCTTCTTCTGCAATTTTAAAAAGATCAATTTTGCATCGTCCGCATGTGGGACATGAAATCAATTCCGGCCCCCGCCTTCTTATCCCAAGAGCCCTTAAGATCTCAAACCCTGTCCTGATTTCCTCAACAGGGTCTCTTGTCAATGAAACCCGGATGGTATCACCAAGACCTTCTGCCAGCAGCATACCGATCCCAATGGCAGATTTTGTGATACCGGCATAAAGGCCTCCTGCTTCTGTTACCCCGACATGAAACGGCACATTAGTTTTTGTTGCCAAAAGTCGGTAAGCCTTTACAGTTCTTGAGACATCCGAAGCTTTCAAGGAAACTTTGATAGCATGAAAATTTAAGTCTTCAAGAATTTTTATATTGCGTAATGCGCTTTCCACCATGGCTTCGGGTGTGATCCCAAGACGTTGTTCAATCTCTTTTTCAAGAGAGCCTGCATTCACGCCGATTCTTATCGAAATGCCATGATCTTTTGCACAATCCACTACAGCCTTAATTTTTTTTTCTTCCCCGATATTGCCCGGATTTATTCTTAAAGCATCAGCTCCTGCCTTTGCTGATGCCAGGGCCAGCCTGAAATCAAAATGAATATCAGCGATTATTGGAATGGCGATCTGCTGTTTAATCTTCTCAATGGCCAGTGCCGCTTCCATATCCGGAACTGCCACACGGATTATTTCACACCCTGCCTTTTCAAGGGCGAGAATCTGGCTGACTGTGGCTTTAACATCCTGGGTCCGGGTATTGGTCATGGACTGAACTGAAATTGGTGCATCAGAACCAATCTTGACCTTTCCGATACTGATTTGACGGGTTTGCCGTCTTTCTCGAACCAGTGACATCTTAATCTTCCTGTAAAGCACAAAAATTAAAAGCTTACAGCATTAGCATTGCATCTAACCTGTAAGCTAATAAATATACTTTATTCTTTTGTTATCTTATTTTCCGCAAAATCCTGGAAGCCCATTTGGGATCATTCATACGGCTGCTCAAGCTTGTGCCCAGCTTGGAAAGCATATGATTGGACCGGGCTTTTTCTTCAGCTTCCGCATAGATTTTCCCAGCAGTATCAGGATCATTCAGCTGGAGTAAAGAAATTTCTGCCAAAAACAGCAGGTCGTCGAATGATGTTAGCTTTTCCCGGGCCGACTGCACAATGTTTAACAAGAATATCTGGTCGGATGTCTGATGTTTTACAAGGGAAATCAGTTGCGCATAATCCCTTTGGGATTGACAGAACGATTCCGCAGATTTATAGAGTTTTTCAGTCCAATCCTTGTCCCCAAGCCAGTTAAAAACCGCTCCGGCGATACAACTGAAATCAAACAAGCTGCGGCAGTTTTCTTCGGATTTGGCCAGCAGGCTTGACGCCCATTCCTTGTCATTGAATTTTTTTATTACAATTGAAGCAAGCTTGATAAAGTCACTGTTTTTTGTGCTCTTATTTTCAATCCCGGTATAGATCTCACGAATCCAGGCCTCATCTTTGAGTGTATCGGCAATGGCACAGGTCAGTTCGTCATAGTAACTGAAGCTGGTACATTTATCCAGGAGCCCCGTATAGATGTCCCTGACCCAGGTTTCATCCCCTAAGTCCGAATGGATATCAGCAGCAAGCTTGATAAAATCGTTAAAATTGACGGTAAGTGATTTTGCAAGTTTGTAAAGTTTGGCTGCATAATAATTGTCACCAGTCTTTTCAAACACTTCACTGGCCAGCGTCCGCATGGGGAAACAGGTTTTATTTTCTTGTTCTCTTAAAATAAAGTCCGCATACAGATCTTTGAATTCCTCCCGTTTTTTCAGCTGAAAGGAAATTGCCGATGTCCAGGCCTCGTCATCTGTAACGATGTCCTGAATAGCCTGGGCAGTTTTAATAAAGTCTGCATTGGTTTTCACAGCCCCTTCAGCCTGTTTGAGAACCTGAACAGCTGCATCCGTGTCTTTGAGATCTTTTGCCAGGGCAATGGCCAGATCAACCAGTTGGCTGCAGTCCGGATTTGTGGCGGCGGCTTTCTGATAAACAGAAGAGGCAAAGGATGCATCCCCTGTATTCTCAAATGCAGCTTTGGCCAGTTTCAGATAATCTGAAAAATCTTTAAAAACTGTTTCTGCTTTCTGATAAACCGACATTAGAAAATCTGCATCATCCAGCTGTTCTTTTACAGTTTGAGCAAATTTGAGCAGCTCATCTCCGGCTTCAAGGGATGCCAGAGCGCCATCATAAATTTTCCGGGCAAGGTCATTGTCTTGAAGATCAGCCACGACGCCAGCCGCAAGAACAATAAAGTCATCAGCCTTTGACGCTTTTTCCATTGCTTTTTCATAGACATCTGCCGCCCGGTCCTTGTCTTTGAACATGTCCAGAATAGATTTTGCAAACAACACAAAATCATCCATTTTTGAGCATTTTTCAAAGGCTTTATCAATGATTTGTTCTGCAAGTTCTTTGTCTTTGAGAACTTTGGCGATATGATCGCTTAACTCCAGAAAATCCGTTACTTTGACACATTTTGTACTTGCAGCACCGATGATATCTTTAGATACATCTTCCAATTTAAGTTCCTGTGCAGCTGCGGCAAGTTTTAAAAAATCCTCTGTTGAACCACACAGGTTTTTACCCTGTTCCAAAAGGGAAGTGGCTGCTTTCTCATCTTCAAGCAGATCAATGCTGGCCTTGGCATATGCGACTGAGTCTTCAAAAGTTTCGGCCCAGTCAGCACCTTCTTCCAAAAGCTCGGCAGCCCAGTCTTTATCAGAAAGCCCGTCTACAATCTCTTTTGCCACGGCAATATATTCTTCCGGAGCATCACACTCCTCGGCTTTTTCTTCCAATTCTTCTTTAAGTCCCATGTTCCCTCCTTAGTTACTTTGAGAATACCATTTTAAGTATTATAATTTAGATAAGTAAAACAATATATTATGTTTATTGTCTAAAAAATTGCTTTATCACAGGTCGGTATTTTGTGCAATATTTTTAAATACTTTTGAAAGACGGGTTAAGGAACGGTTCAGATTTTCAAGGTTAAAAACTTCAAGACTGACCACCCCTGTAAAATCTTCCAGAATTGTATGAATCTGTCTAAAGTGTTTTTC